>CAZRWZ010000001.1:0-9508 GCA_964603745.1 uncultured Bacteroidaceae bacterium
AATTTGCTTTAGAGTTCAATTTTTTGACTTCACATATAAATACTAAAAATTTCATAAACATAAAAAAAGGGATTCTATAAAAGAAATCCCTTTTTTCTTAATTTGTAAATGATTTTTATAATCCTAATTTCTTAGCAATATCTTTAGGTAAAGCATCTTTATGAATCATAAAATCCATAGTCTTAAACTTAACAAAAGTTTCTGAGGCATAAAAATAGCCTTCGTAAGGACTGCCTTTAGTTGACCAAGAATTTTTAACAATATAATATTTAGTATTGTTTTGATCTACGGCATAACCAATAATATGCATTCCATGGTCGTCTGTTGTAGTATAATTATCGAATGCTTTTTGTCTGTCTTCTTGTGTAATTGTTTTTTCTTTAGCCGGTTTATCTAATTTATAAAAAAGCTTAGCTCTTTCTCTTTCAGATAAATCAGACCATTTAGAGCGTTCGTCGTCCGATAAACTTGCAATATCTTCGTCCGGAACAACAGCAATTCCTTTTGTCCAAGAGAATCCTTTTTCGCTAACATCGGCTCCCCAACCTATAGTATATCCGTTATCTAAGGCGTTATCCATAATTTTCATCATTTCATCTATTGGCACATTATACACTTCGTCCCACAACCAATTATCTTGCACTTCAATTGCAAATTTAGAATAAAAAGGATGATGTTTATAAGATGAAATTTCGATGTAGTTATTAGCATCTAAGCCTAAATCTTTTGCAAAAGATTTAGGAGTATATTCTTTTCCTTTATAATTAAACTTATCTATTGTTTCGCCAAAATAAGTATCTAAAACTTTGTTATATGCAGGAAACCAAACCGGTGTAAGTTTTTTATTGTTATTTTCAATAACAGCATCAAGCATAGCTTTAAGAACAGCATCTACTTCTCCATGAACATCTTTATCTGTACCATAGTTTAAACCTTGGTAAACTTCTTGTGGCACAATACCATATTCGTCAATCATAGCCGTAACATCGTGAAATGCACCACCTTGCCCAAAATTTAATATGCCGTGCATTCTAACATATTTTTCTGCTTTGTCTTGATAAGCATTTCTTACTATCCACATTTCAGATAAATCATACTCTCCTTTTCCCATTCTAATTATTTCTGATTCTAAGAATGAAAGTGCCGAATAGCTCCAACAAGTACCTGCTCTGTATTGATTTTTTACTGAAGTAGTTTTTAATCTAACCTTATCGGTAAATTTATATCCTTCTTCTTTTTTTGTTGTATCTTTTTGTGCTTTAATTTGCCCTGCAAATATTAATAAAACAGCAATAAAGAATAATCTAGAAATTTTCATATGCATCGATTTTAAATTAATTTTATGATTTAATAGCTTTTAAACTTGGTAATTCTTTTCCTTCTATATATTCTAACAAAGCTCCGCCGGCAGTAGAAATATATGAAATTTTATGTGCTAATCCGTATTTATTTACGGCGGCAATAGAATCTCCTCCGCCTATTAAAGAATATGCTCCTTTGTCGGTTGCTCTTGCAACTGCCATTGCAATTTTTAGTGTTCCTGTAGAAAAATTATTCATTTCGAAAACGCCAATAGGTCCATTCCATAAAATGGTTTTAGATTCTTCTATAATCTCAGAAAATTTATTTGCCGATTTTATTCCTATATCTAAACCCATCCAACCATCAGGGATTTCGTCAGCTTTAAAATGTTGTATTTCAGCATCGTTATCAAATTTATTTGCAACAATACAATCGTTTGGCAAATATAAATTTACTCCATATTTTTTCGATTTTTCAATAATTCTAGTAGCAACTTCTAAATATTCTTCTTCAAAAAGGGAATCGCCTATTTGTCCGCCCATTGCTTTAATAATTGTAAAGGCAATTCCTCCACCAATTACTAAATTATCTACTTTTTCTATAAGGGCTTCTATTATATTTATTTTTGTAGATACTTTAGAACCTCCAATAATTGCAGTAAAAGGATATGCAGCTTGATTTATTGCTTTGTTAATATTATTAATTTCGCTTTCGATTAAATACCCCAACATTTTATTTACGCCAAAATATTTTGCTATTGTATATGTAGAAGCATGTGCTCTATGGGCTGTACCAAAAGCGTTCATAACATATACATCACCTAAGCTTGCTAATTGTTTTGCAAAATCTTCATCGCCATCGGTTTCTTCTATATTAAAACGTAGATTTTCTAATAACATTACTTCGCCTGGTTTAAGCGATTTTGCAATATTTTTAACATTTTCGGTTATTTTATAATCTTCGGAGAATTTTATTTCTTTTGCTAGCTTTTCTTCTAAATATGGAAGTATTTGTTTTAATGAATATTTAGGATTATATTTTCCTTTTGGCCTTCCTAAATGTGTCATTATTATTACAGAAGCTCCATCAGTTAATATTTTTTGGATTGTAGGTAATGCTGTAATAATTCTTGTATCGTCTGTTATTTGCCCATCTTTATCAATAGGCACATTCATATCTACTCTAATGAGTACTTTTTTGTTATAAAAGTTATAATCATCAACCGAAAACGATTGTTTTATAGCTTTTATACTTGGTAGTTTTTTTCCTTCTATATATTCTAATAAAGCTCCGCCGGCAGTAGAAATATATGAAATTTTATGTGCTAATCCGTATTTATTTACGGCGGCAATAGAATCTCCTCCGCCTATTAAAGAATATGCTCCTTTGTCGGTTGCTCTTGCAACTGCCATTGCAACTTTTAGTGTTCCTGTAGAAAAATTATTCATTTCGAAAACACCAATAGGACCGTTCCAAATAATAGATTTAGATTCTTCTATAACATCTGCAAATCTGTTTGCCGATTTTATTCCAATATCTAAACCCATCCAACCATCTTCTATTTTAAATATATCGCTATGATTAATATTAGCATCGTTTTCAAATTTATCGGCAACAATACAATCTGTTGGTAAATAAAGGTTTACGTTTAACCTTTTGGCTTTTTCAATTACTTGATTAGCTACTTCTATAAAATCGTCTTCTACCAAAGAGTCTCCAATATTTCCGCCCATTGCTTTGGCAAAGGTAAAAGCAATACCTCCTCCAATTATTAAATTATCTACTTTTTCTAAAAGGGCATCAATAATTAATATTTTTGTTGATACTTTTGATCCTCCGAGAACTGCTGTAAATGGGTGTTGTGCTTTTTTTAATACTTTATCAATATTCTCTATTTCGCTTTCTACGAGATAGCCTAACATTTTATCGTAAGGAAAAAACTTGGCAATAGTATATGTTGAGGCATGAGCTCTATGTGCTGTACCAAATGCATTCATTACATAGGCATCGCCTAAGCTTGCTAATTGTTTGGCAAAGTCCTCATCGCCATCGGTTTCTTCTATATTAAAACGTAGATTTTCAAGCATCATTATTTCTCCGTTTTGCAATGATGCAGCAAGTTTTTTTACATTTTCGGTTATTTTATAATCTTCGGAGAATTTTATTTTTTTTGCAAATTTTTCTTCTAAATAAGATAGTATGTGTTTTACAGAATATTTAGGGTTATATTTTCCTTTCGGACGACCAAGATGTGTCATTATTATAACAGAACCTCCATCGTTTAATATTTTGTGTATTGTTGGTATTGCTGTTATTATTCGGGTGTCATCTGTTATTTTTCTATTTTCATCAAGTGGGACATTAAAATCTACTCTTATTAAAGTTTTTTTTCCCGAGAAATTATAATCGTCAATTGAATACATTTGTGTATTTATAATTAAAAAGGGAGAAATTAATCTCCCTTTAGTTTATTATTTATTAATTTTTTTATTTCTTTTTAAATTCTGATATTTCTTTGTCGTATTGCAGAAAATAATTTCCTTTTTTTAATTCTGAAATATCTACAGTGCTAGCAATACCTTTTTTAACAATATTGCCGTAATAATCGTATATTTCGTACATTGTTTCTGAAGAAAAAACAATTTTAAATCCTTTGACTACTTTGTATGTAACAGGTGCTATTCTAGCTCGGTATGTTACTTCTTGAGAATAATGGGGCTTTTTAGAATAATCTATTTGTTTTACTCTAAATTTATTATTTCCATTATGAGGCGATACTTTCATTTTATATGAATTAGAGTTGGGTGTTCCTTTGCCTTCAACAGTTCCTACTTTAATCCATTTATTCCATCTGTATTGTTCTACTATAAACGGCAAACTGCCTGCTTCGTTTGTAGTAGCCCATTTTAAATAATTATCTGTTCCAACAGCAATTGTACTAATTTTGAAAGTACTTTTGGGTTTTAAAACTTCTGGGTTTAAAACTTTTGGCTGACAATTATCTTTGTGTTTAATGATAATTTTTACTTTATCTCCTAATTTAAATTGAAATTGAGATAAATCTACTTCAAATGCACTAGAGTTTATTTCGTCGGTGGTTACTTTGCCATTAACATTTACTTCAAATACACAAAATCCTACACCAGACGATGCAAATGGATTCATTATATAAAGATTCTTTCCTTGGAAAATACCATCTAAAACGATATCTCCAGCAAAAGAGCTAGAAATCATAAACAATACTGCAACTATACTAAAAAATGTTTTCTTCATAATTTTTAAACAATCGTTTTACTAGATATACAAATTATATCTTAGCAAATTTAATATAATAATATTGAATTTTCAAATTACTTTACAATATTCTAACAAAAAACTTATTCAACAATAGTGTAATTAGTAAAATTATCGTGATTTTTATTTATCATATATCCTAAATAAACCAATATTATACCTATTATTATAATAAGTAAACCTACTATAATAGCTACTGTTGAAACAATAAATTCTGGGTAAAATGTTATTAGAAATCCTAATAATAGAAATACAATTCCGCCTATCAATATATAATATCCTGTTTTTATAACAGCTTTTATTTTAAAAAAGTAAATTATTTGAACTATGCCAATAATTATTGACCATAAGCCAATTAATAGCATCATAAAATGCAAAATTAATTTTGGATTAAGGAACATTACTAATCCAAGAACCAAATTTAAAAGAGCTTCTATTATAAAAATTGGATTGCTAAGTGCATTTTTTTTATCAAAGAATAAGACTTTTGCTAGAATAATTAATCCTAATAATCCAATCACAGCCCCAATTATTGATAAAATACCTTCTACGGCTTTATCATTTGTAAAAACAAAAACAAGCCCTATAATAATGGCAATTATTCCATTAACAAACAAACCTGTTGATTTAACACTTTTCATAGATGCAAGTTATTCTTGAATTGTATCGGGTTTAACTATTGTATCTTCAAAATAAACAAGCGATAAATCTAAAACATTCATATTGTTTGTGAAAAAGTTTTTGATATCTGAATTGTATAAATTATACATAACACTACTGCTATTTTCGGAGTATTTATTTATTGTGTACAAAGGAGGTTTGCTTTCAAATTTACTTATATTATTTTCCATAAATTCCGAAATATAGGCTTCGGGTATATTCATTATTATATTTAATTTGCCATTTTCAAAGTCTTGCATATCAGATAATACAGATTTTTCTATTCCTATAGAGATTGTGTCGATATACGGAAGCCTATCGCCGTTATCGTCAAGTTTATAGTAGTCAATATTTTTTAATAATATTATTGGTTGTTCTTCGGGATAGTTTTCTACATAATAAGGACCTGTACCTACAAAAGTTTTTTCGCCATATTTTTCTATTGCCTCTTTTGGAAAAATTGAAGCAAAAGGTAATGATAAAGAATTTAGCAAAAATGGTGAAGGTTTTGTTAATATAATTTTAAATGTAAAATCGTCAAGCACTTGTAATCCTTCAATATCAATTGAAGGCACTCCTTCGGCACTTTGGGTATAATATTCTAATGCTCCTTTAACTTTAGATAATGTTGAAATAAAGTTTTTGTTTGTATGTTGTTGCGAACATAATTGAGTAAATGAATATTTTACATCATTTGCTGTTACATTTCGCCCTTCTCCTTTAGGAAAACAATTGTTATTATGAAAAAAAACATCTTTTCTTAATTTAAAAGTGTATTCTGTCATTTCTTCATTCACCTCCCAACTTTCTGCTATGGCAGGAATTATTTTTAAATCGAAAGAATTATATTTTACTAAGCCTTCGTATATTTGAGAGGCAACTTGCATTGAGCTTATATCGCTAATTGCAGGGGTGTAAAGTGTTTTTATTTTTGAAGTAACATTAATGTTTAGTTTACCTTTTTTAGGTTTTATAACATTTTCGTCAACGGAGGAACACGATACAATTCCTAAAATAGATAATATGATAAATAGTCGTTTCATACCTTAAAATGAGTATTATTTTTAATTTATAAAATTACATTTTTTTTTCTAAATTAGAAAGTATTTCTAGTATTTGCTTATGATAAATTAATACTTAATTTATTTTTTAGGTTTCAGCAAACTGCAAACACCTTTTTTTAAAGTAGTTAGAGTGTTTTTGTTGGTTTGTATAGGCTTCTGCTAATTATTTTATTACAATAGATAGAAATTACAAATTATACTAATTTATAGTAAAAACATGAGGTTTGTCATAAACATTTACTTTGTAAATATTGAATTTCACAGTTTATTTAAGTAATTTTGTTGTATTCATTTTAATAAAAATATTATGATTTCGAAAAAGATAGAAAAAAAATTAAACGAGCAAGTTGATAAAGAATTTTATTCATCAAATTTATATTTATCGATGGCAGTTTGGGCAGAAACAAATGGTTTTGTAGGCGTTTCTAAATGGTTTTACGAACAAGCTGCCGAAGAACATATGCACATGCTTAAATTTGTTGCTTATATTAACGAACGTGGCGGAAAAGCAATTATACCTGCGGTTAAACAACCTCCTGTAAAATTTAAAGATTTAACCACTGTTTTTGCACAAGTTCTAGAACACGAAAAATTTATTTCTAAATCTATAAACGATATTGTTGCTTTAACTTTTGAAGAAAAAGATTTTAGCACAAATTCTTGGCTAAATTATTTTGTTACTGAACAATTAGAAGAAGAGAGTTCTGTGCAAGAAATTATTGATAAACTAAGATTAGTTGGTGAGCATAATTTATATCTTTTTGATAGAGATATTTTAAGTATGAGAGCTAAGTAGGGTCTGCTGAGAAACGTATAACAAGTTATTACAAAGCCACTTAATCCAAAATACGCTATTGTAAGCGTAGTGTGATAATGATAAAAATCAAATTAGTAAATTACTGATATTAATTCTCTAATATCTAAGGTCTTATTTCAAAATATAACGAATTTTATTCGTAGTTTAAACCTATGGACTTATAGTCCATAGTGGTTTATTTTTTCATAAGATTAGTAATGAATTTGAATATACATAAAATGCAATAAAATAAAACATTACATAAAAAATATCGTAAAGTAATAAAATTGTTTTTCAAGATTTTTTATGAATAACGATATACTCAGTAAGGCTCCTTTCGTAAGGATTACTTTTTTATTTATTTTAGGAATTATTTTAGCTTTAAATTTTTCTGTAAGTCAAGCATTAATTCTAAATCTGATAATTGGGTTCACTATATTTTCTATTTTGGTTGTAGTTTTTATTACTAGAAGATATTACTATATCAATATTTTATATGGCATAATAATTTCTTCAATATTTATATTAACAGCTTTTTGGTTTACACAAGCGAAACTTAATAAAGTAAATAATCAAAAAAATATTTCCGGTATTTTACTAAGCGAAGTTGTATCGGCAAAAATTTATAAAAACGGCTTTTACAAAATAAAAATTAAAATCCTTTCTAAAACAGACAGTTCGGTTGCTATTAATACAAATGCTATTGCATTTTTAAAATCAGATATTGATAGTTTTAATATTAAGATTGGCGATTTTATATTATTAAATTCAGAATTTAATGATGTGGAACAGACAAAAACACCATATCAATTTAATTATAAGTCGTATTTAAAATATTCAGATATTTCTAAAATTGGTTTTGTTAATAATACCGATTGGAAATTAATAAAAAATAAAAAATTTAATATTTATAGAATTTCTGAAAATGTAAGGCAATTTTTTGTGTCACGTTTTAGCAGTTTTGATATAAAACCCGAAAACTTGGCAATAATTAATGCAATTGTTTTAGGCGATAAATCGGATATAACACCAGAGATTGGCAAAGAATATGCAAATGCAGGAGTAATGCACGTATTAGCTGTTTCGGGTTTGCATGTTGGTATTTTTTATTTGATTTTAGCCTTTCTTTTAAAAAGTTTTGCAGGATATAAAATAGGCAGGTATCTACGATTTTTTCTTATTATTATAATCCTTTGGACTTATGCTTTTGTTACAGGGCTTTCGCCATCGGTAGTTCGTTCGGTTATAATGTTTTCTATTATTTCTGTCTCAATTATTATGCAACGACAACACAATATTTATAATACAATTTTTGTTTCGGCATTTGTTCTACTTGTTATTAATCCTTTTTATATTACAAAAATTGGGTTTCAGTTGTCTTATCTAGCTGTTATAGGTATTATATTTTTTCAGCCTAGAATTTCTAAAATTATTAAAATTAAGAATAAAATTCTAAGTTATTTATGGGATTTAATTGCTGTTTCTATTGCTGCTCAAATATCTACAGCTCCTATAATTCTATACTATTTTAGCAAATTTCCTAACTATTTTATTATAACAAATTTGTTTGTTATGTTGCTTGTTATATTTGTTTTGTCTTTTGGTATTGCATTTTTAGTTTTGTCTTTTGTTCCGTATTTAAACACCATAATAGCAAAATTACTCGATTGGCTTTTAGACATAATGGGTTTTATTATCCATAGAGTAAATACTTTTCCAAAAGCAATTACCGATAATATTAATGTAAATTTTATTGAAATGATTTTATTATATCTGCTACTAATAAGTATTGCTTATTATATGGTAAACAGAAATAAAAAATCTGTTATTTCCTTGCTTGTTTCGGTTTTTGCTTTAATTTTTTACTCTAATTTTAATTATTACACAAAATACAGTAAATCGGAGTTAATTATGTTTAATGTAAAACATCATTCTTATATAGGTATCATTGAAAATAAAAAATCTGAATTAATTTGTAGCACAAATTACAAAAAATCTACTGCCGATATTAATTTTAACATAAAAAAATATTATGTAAGAAATAACTGTGAGATTACAAAAGTGCATTTTTTAGATTGTTTAAATCCATTTGAAAATAATAATCTTTATTGCGACACAAATTTTATTAAGTACAAAACAAAAATAATATTTTTAGCTAACAATAATTATAATATTAATGAAATAGATATAAAAATAGATTATTTATATTTGATAAAATTTAACAAAAAATTATTTGAACATTTACTTGCTAAAACTACTCCAAAAGAAATAATAATATCAAATAAAATACCTAAATATTTTGAAGATGATATTATTGATATTTGCCAAAAAAAGCAAATAAAATACTACTCGCTATTAAGCAAGCCCACCAAAATTATTCAATTTGATTAAA
>CAZRWZ010000001.1:9608-30051 GCA_964603745.1 uncultured Bacteroidaceae bacterium
CTTTTATAAATTTTATTGTTTCGTTATCAATTTTAATAAAATAAACTCCCTTTTCTAAATCAGAGATATCAATTTTAGTATGATTTACAGAAAATTGCTTTACCATATTAGCCTTAATATCATATATATACCCCGTATTATTTTTTTGGATATTATTTAATAACAAATAAATACTATTTTTTGCAGGATTTGGGAAAACACTAAATTTATTTTTATTTTGCATTGTTGTATTATTAATTTTTGTAGGAGTTTCCCAAACGGCGGTGTACATTGTTCTTCCGTGTGTTCCGGCAAGAACTAAATTATCAGTTTTTCTAATATCTAACATATCAATACGCACATTTGCAAGCCCCGAATTCTGAACAATCCACGTTACATTAGTTTCGTTAGCATTATTTGTAGTCCAAATGCCTGTTTCGGTAGCAAGCATAATATTATTTTTATTATTAGGGTTATAAATTGCCCAACGTATTGGCATATCAGGTAAATTACCAGAAATATTTGTCCAAGAATTGCCGGCATTATACGATTGCCATACCGATTCAATTCCATAATTAGAAAAGGTAACAAGAATTGTGTCTGCATTGTTGCTGCATTGAATTGACGAAACAAAAGCATTTGGCAAGTTTCCACCATCAATTTGCATTGAGTTTGGCGATGAGTTTATATCATCTACCTTATATAATTCGCCTGTTGATGTTCCTAACAATAGAGAATTTGCACCTACTAATCTAACAGCCGAAAAAGGAACTGTAGCTCCTGTTCCAACATTTATAAATTCAAAATGATGAGAAAAAAGATTATCTATTTTTAATATTTTATCGGCTTTTGCACCAAATTCGCTACAAGCATTTGCCCATATTATATTATTTTCAGAATCATAATCAAAAGTTGTAATAAAACTACCTGATGCAACATCATTAATATTTTCTTTTTCGTTTGTGTTATAATTATGGATAGAAAATTTGTTGTTGTAACTTGATGTAATTAATATAGGCTCGTTGGCATCGAACATATTATAAGTTCCGTCGCCACCCATAAGCATATCATTAATATTAAAAGGGTGTCCATTATAAAACACTGAACCATTATCTTGCAATCCGCCAGCATAATGCAAATCGCCTGTTTGCGTAATAGTGCAAGAGTAGAATTGCAAACTAGAAAAAGATTTATTTCGTTGTTTAAAAGCTGGTTGTGTTTGGTATGCATGTGCAGCAAAGAAAACACCTCCATCGCTCGAAACAACTATTTGTTGTTGATTAAAAGGGTTAAAATCTATTTCGTGTATATCGGCGTGTATATATTTATCGCCTCCTCCGGAATACATTTTAGTCCAATAAGATACTCTTTTCCAAGTTGCAGCACCATCAACAGACCTATGTAAATCTAAACCTCCAACAAAAATTTTGTTTGCATTATTTGGATCTACTTTTATTGTAAAAGCATGCCAAGCTAAATAAGCCCAATTTTTTCCATTATCATAATTACTGGGCATATTTTTATAATTCCAATTTACTCCGCCATCGGTAGTTTTAATTAGATATTTTCCTTGTGTTGATAAAAATCCGGCAACTGTTTGTGTGTTAGATTTTGCTCCTATTATGGCATAAACAGTATTAGGATTAGATTTTGATGACGACAGCATTACTCTGGCAGGGATATTTAATACTGTATCGGTAGTTATTGCATTTTTAAATTCGTCTATAATTGTCCAACTACCTATCAATCCTGTATTTGATTGTAAAATACAAGCTCCTCCTACATTATTCATATTAGGTGTTGTTCCTAGATATATTTTTCCGTTTTCGGCAATTTCTATATCCGATATTGCAAAAGGTTCGGTTTCTCCGGGAATGTTAGGAGCTACCTGTGTCCACGTATTTCCTCCGTTAGTAGAACGATATAAACCATCGCTTGGTGTAGGTTGAAAAACTTCACCCTGATATACACCAGACATTGCAGAAACATAAATTACACTGGTGCCATTTTCATTTTTTATTGCAATATCGCTAATATATGCAAAGTTTTGTGTAGAAGCTAATTGAGTGAAAGAATTACCTCCGTCTATTGATTTCCAAATGCCATAACCTCTACCTGACGATTCTCTGTATATTATTGTTGCTGTTTCAGATTCTCCTGTTCCTACATACATAATATTAGTATTATTTGGGTCGAAACAAATAGAACTTATCGACATTGTTTCCCATATATCGCTAACAGGAACCCAATTAGTTGCTGTTGTAATATTGTTGTTATACCATAATCCACCTGTGGCAGTGCCTGCCCATACTTTTTTACCTGTTGTGTCGTTTGGGTCGTAAACTATTGTTTTTACTCTTCCGCCCATATTACTTTGTACTTGCTCCCATAATAACGAATTGGTGCTTTTTTCTTGCTTAAAAGCTTGTTCTGTTGCTTTTCTGGCAATGGGGTATTTTTTATATGGAATTTTCCCTGTAGCAGGATCCATCATCATTATATAATCTCTAAAACTTGCCATATCAGGCTTGTTAAATGATGATAGATTCTCAAATTGAGTTTTTATAAAATTCTTTTTACTTGTTTCTTTTTGTAAAAAAAATATAGCTGCAATTGACAGTAAAAGCGAAGAAAATAGTATTTTATATTTCATAACTTATAAGTTTTAACAAATATACATTAATTTTATAACAGTTCAAAACAGAAATAGAGTTTGTCTATAAAATTAGATTTCTGCGTTGTTGCTATTATCCCATTCAAATTTTTCCATCATATATTTTACATCTTCTTCAATAAATTTTATTGATGGTGCTAGGGAATCTTTATTTGGTTTAGAACCAAAATATAGCGAACCTCTTAAATATTTAGATGTGCTATCTACTAAATGAAAATTTAATGAAGTTGCTGTGTTTCCTTTTAATTCGTAAATACTTCCATAAACTTTATTTGGAGCATTAATAAAAGATTGTTCTATAATATCATCGGCTTTAACAGTGTGTTTATATACAAGTTCTCTTGATTCTTCAACCATTTTATTAATATTAACACTGTCACGATAAGTAAGATATACTATTGCATTAAATTTAGGAAAGTTAATATTATACCACCCAGAATCGGCTTTTATAGTGTCGATATATGCATAATTAGGTATTTGAATTTTAAATTTGCCTTGGGCAATAAATGATTTATATTCTTTTTTTGGAAATGAAATTCTATAATATCCTCTTGGCTTAGGAATTGTAGTATCTTGGCAAGAGGTAAAAATAAAAATGGCAATTATTATTAATATTATATTTTCTTTTTTAAAAAACATTTTTAACGGTTTATTTTACAATATATTTCTTTTATTCTTCTATTATCTACAGAAAGTATTTTAAAGATAAAATTCTCTAATTCAATTAAATCATTTACTTCAGGAATTTCGCCTTTTATTTCTAAAATAAGCCCTGCAAGTGTATCAGCATCACCTTTTATCTCAGAAAATATATCTTCGTCGATTTCAATTATTTTATAAAAATCTTGAAGAAGTATTTTCCCATCAAATTCGTACTCATCTTTAGCTAAAATTTTATAGTTTTTTTCTTCGTCGTCGAATTCGTCGTTAATTTCACCTACAATTTCTTCAAGAACATCTTCAAGAGTAACTATACCGCTACTTCCGCCATATTCATCAATAACTATTGCCATATGGTTTTTTTGTGCTTGAAATTCAGCTAATAAATCGTTTATTTTTTTTGTTTCGGGTACAAAGTATGGAGGACGAATTAAGGATTGCCAACGAAATGTTGATTTATGAATATGTGGTAATAAATCTTTGGCATAAAGTATTCCTCTAATATTATCTAGTGATTTATCGTGAACAGGGATTCTAGAATATCCTGTTTCTACAATCATATTTAAAACGGTTTTAAAGTCTTCTCTAATGTCTAATGATGTAACATCAACTCTAGGTTTCATTATTGCACTTGTATTGATATTTACAAAGTTTACTATTCCTTTTAATATTTTTTCGTCTTCTTTTAATTCATCGTCTTCTGTTAAATCTAACGCATCAGAAAGTTCGTCTATAGAAATGTGGTTATTTGTTTTAATTCTTTTTTGTATCATAGATGTTGAACCAATTAGTATTAAACTTAATGGGGAAAATATTTTACTTAGAATGTTTAATGGCATTGTCATAAATTCGGCAAATTGTTTGTTATATCGACTTGCATAAACTTTTGGTATAACTTCGCCAAATAATAGAAGTATAAATGTAATTACAATAATCTTAAATAAAAACTCAAAAATTTTATTATTGTTAAAATTAAATATTTGATCGCTAAGAGTTGAAGAAAGAATAACTATGCCTACGTTTATAATATTATTGCTGATAAGAATTGTTGCAAGTAATTTTTCGGGCTGTGTTAATAATTTAATAATTTTTGTAGATTTTTTCGATTTAGATTTTTTAATGTCTTTAAGTGTGGCTGGTTTCAGAGAAAAGAAAGCAACCTCTGACCCTGATATTAATGCTGAGGCAATGATTAAAAACATCATTGAAATAATACCTATTAGATAATTAAATTCAAATGGTTTTAATATGTTTAAAATACTGTAATTCAGAAAATAATCTGTTTCCAAATTTAAAATTTAATTGGTTTATAATACAAAAGTACACTATTTTTTTTTCTTTGTGAAATCAATAAATAGAATTGAGCTAAAAATAAAAAGGTCGTTCACAGTAGAACGACCTTTTATAAATAAAATAAACTCTTACATTATTTTACTAAACTAACTTTTTTAATAATAATGTTATTGTCAGTAATTACTCTAACAATATAAGTTCCTGCATTAAATCCTGAAAGATTAACAGTCTCCATTGAAGAAGCATTGTTAATTGTTGCAACAACTGCACCTAAAGAATTTAATATTTCAATTGTACTATTTTCGGCACCTTTAACATTTACAATACCTGTTGAAGGATTAGGGAAAATATTTATTGAAGAATTTTCTTTAATATAAGAAACACCAGTTTCAACATTTAACTCAACTTCTGTAGCATTAACAATTGCTCCTGTAGCATTGTCAATAACCAAAGCAACAAATTTAGTTAAATTTTCATTTGCTTCAGCAGGAAGAGTTCCGCTATAATCAAAAGTATATGGTGTGTTATAAGTAACAGCAGATGGAATACTATTAGCCGAACCATCCCAGCCATCAACTAATTTACGCCCTACATGACTGTAATACATTTCTGCTGCAGGTCTTGTGCTTGGAGAATTTGCATCACCATAGTTATATCCATCAACATCTATCATATCTCCATAGCTACCACCACCATAATAATTATGTTGATCCCAACCAGAAGAAGTTCCGTGTAGGCTATCTTCAACAATAATTAAAGCTGTGTTATAATCTGCACTTGCCATATCTAAAGCAAAAGTACTTGTTACTTGAACAGTATAGTTTCTTGATGCAGCATCCCAAGTTTGATCAGAGATTTCAATTTTTGCAACAGGAACCATTACTTTATGTAAATTATATGCCGCTTGTAAATCAGCTAATCCTGGATCCACAACTTCTTGTCTATCCATAATACCTGATGGGTATCCGCTAATAAATGTTGCCAATTTCGCATCATAATCTGTAACTGTCATTGGGTCGTTTTCCCCATTATGTACTCCAATACCAACCCAAGTTCCGTCAGTAATATCATGTGCCATTGTGTTAAGTCCTACAAGACCTCTAACACAAAATCCACACCAAGTACCAGTTCCTTCTTCGTAAACAACTGCTTTTGGAAATACCTCATTAACAATTAATATTTGTTTAGATAAAACATTATCAGTTGGATTTTCATCAACATTTCCGTTAGGATTAGATATTGTTACTTCAATAGTATGTTGTCCTGTTGTAGAAGCCCAAGCTACGTTATGAGTAAAATCATAAGTTGCACCAGAAGCTATATCAATACCAGTTACATTATAAGTTGCTACAGCTGCACCACCATCTATTGTATATGTAACATCAAAAGATGTTAAATTTGACATATTCGCAATATTCATTACTGTTCCTGTAATATCAACATTACCTACACCAGTAGAAACAGGAGTGTTAATAGATACTAAATTAACATCATTATTTATTTCAACAAAATTGTTAAACTGAGGTCTAAGATAAAATGTGTAAGGGAAACTTGCAACACCTAAATCATACCAAGTTCCACCACTTAATGCCCATGATGTTTTCTCGATAAATGGAGTAGAAGTATATTTTAAATTTAGATAATGAGCACCTTCAACACAACCAATAAAATATTTACCTGGGTCTAAAACAACTTGTCCTATAATAATTGCTTCATAATTATCAGAACCATCATTAATAACAGCTACTGTTCTTCCAACTTCTGTTGTTGGAGTACCTGTAGTATCAACATTTCTAATTATTACAGCAACTTGGTCACCAGCAGTACCTGCCATTCTCCATTTTACTGAAGTTATAGTATCTTTTGAACTAACTATAAAGATATTTCCTAATTCGCCACCTTCTGAGCCAACATTAAAATTACCAATTGTATCACCATTATCTCTTACTAATTCAGGACCTCCAAAATGAATAGATGCACTTGCAGTATTATTAGAAGGGTCAAAATCATTAGCATAGTTAGCATTGTAATCAAAGGTAAAATCACCTTCTGTTGGTGTAAAATTATCAAATGTAAAATCTTCGCTTGAAACAAATGCTGCCATAGGAACTGTAATAGCTTGACTATTTGAGTAACCACCAGTGATAGTTAATTCGTAATTTGTTGCATCAGTTAATTCAAGACCAACATTAGAAACTGTTCCTGTTGGAGCAAAAGCAATTGCTTGATCCATAGGCTGTGCATAATATTCACTAACATAACCTGTTGCTTTTGCAACTAAATCAGGAGCGGTAACATCATTTATTACAACATCATCAAATACTGCACCATTATTCCATGTAGTTTCATCACTGTAATGAAATGCAAATCTAAAATTTGCTTCTCCAACAACTGAAGATAAATCAATTATGTGAGCTTCCCACTCTGTATTAGGAGTAAGAGTTTCTAAATCAGTCCAAGTTGTTCCTCCATCAGTACTAATTTTAATAGTTGTAATACCTTGACTTTGGTACTGAGTGAAATGATATTCAAATTTTAATGTAGGAGAGGTTGCTGATGATAAATCAATAACAGGTGACTTCAACCACATATCGTTACCATCTCCATTTTGTCCTTGAGCATCATCATTAACACCACAATACTTTGTGTGAGGTGGAATTGTCCAATACGTAGAACTAAGATTATCTCCAAATGACCAATCATATCCACCTGATTGTTCCCAACCTGTTGGAATTGCACCACTTTCAAAATCTTCTGAGAATACAGAAGCGGTTGTAGCTTTCGAAGAGCTATGCTTTTGTGTTTTATAACCGATAGTTTTGTATTTCAAATTACCATTGGTTAATGGTCCAGGGTTAAAAACCTGACCAAACATTACTGTACTCATAAAAAATACAGTAATCATTGTTAAGTAAAACTTTTTCATTATTAAAAAATTTAGTTAAAAAAATATTATCTATTTCAAGACGCTAAATTAGAAAAAATAGTTGCAAAAGACAAGTTTATAAGCAAAAAAAAATAAGTAAATGGATACCTTAATGCTTAAAAGGTTTACAATCTATTTTTTTTGAATATATTCCTCAAATTTTTTATCAAACCAAACATTATGATTTCCTAAACTATCTTTATATATAATATAAGCCGAGAGGGTGCTGTCTTGTTCTACAATTTGTTTTGCTTTTTCTAAACCAACAACCATAAACGAAGTAGCATAGGCATCGGCAATCATACATTTTTTGTTTAGCACAGAAACGCTAAGCACCTCGTTTATTGCAGGGTAGCCTGTTTTGGGGTTTATTGTATGAGCTATTATTTTATCTCCACGTTTGTAAAATTGTCTATAATTTCCAGATGTTGCTATTGCTATATTTTTTAGTTTTATTACATCTTGTAAATTACGCTCTTGTGCCATCGGGTCAAAAATTGGTTTATCAATGCCAACTTTCCAAATTATATTTTTTTTGTTTTTCCCATTTGCACGAACTTCGCCACCAATATCAACTAAATAATTTTTTATCCCTAAACTTTGCAGATAATAACAAACAAAATCTACCGAATATCCTTTAGCAATTGCACTGCCATCAAGTTTTATTCCTGCAATTTTTTTTACAATTTTATTTTTTACAATTTTAATTTTATCGAAACCTACAAACTGCATTAAACTGTCTATAACCAAACTATCTACATGAATAGAATCGGTGTAACCAAAACCCCAAGCATTTACAACAGGGGCAACAGTCATATCAAAAGCTCCATTTGTTTTTTTGTAAACTTTTTTGCCTTCATTAAACACAATTGTAAATAAACTATCGAGTTCTACATTTTGTTCATCTCTGTTTATTTTTGAAATTATTGAGTTTTCGATATAGGTAGAAAGCGACTGATTTACAGTATCTAAAACTAAAAGCAAGCTATCTTCTATATCCTTAGTAAACTGATATTGAATATTATAATATGTGCCATGAATTTCGCCAAAGTTTGCAAAATAATGTTTTTTAATTGGTTTTTCTGCAGTGTTATCACAAGCCGAAAAACTAAATAACAGAACAATAAAAACCGAAATATTAAATTTATTTATTAGTTTCATTTAGCAAAGTTTTTTTAATTTTTTTGAGATGAACTGTAAAAATAACAGAAGTAAAAGGGGGGATTATCCCTGTTGATGAGCCTTTGCTGCCAAAAGCAAAATATGATGGCATAATAAAGGTAGATTTTTCGTTTTCTTGCATTGTGCTAAGTGCAATTTCAAGTCCTTTAATTACTTGCCATTGATTGCCATAAATAAACTGAAATGGAGCATTTCGGTCGATAGTAGAATCAAACTTTTTGCCATTTAAAAATTTGCCTTCGTAATCAACAATAATTGTATCGCCTTTTTCAATTGTTTTGCCATTTCCTTTTTGTTCCAAAATTTTATATAAACCATTTTTTGCAGGGTCAACCGATGTGTTTTCTGTTTCTAAATAGTGTTTTAATTTAACTTGCTCGTATTCTTCAAAATCTTTTATCCAAGCCAAAAATTCTTGTTTTTCTTTTTCGTATTCTTCTTTTGTCATTATATCAATTAGCTTGATGGCAACAATCATATCTTCATTGTTTTTTAAGAATGAAGGTAGTTTGGTGTGTAATGTTTTTACAAAAAAATCGTTTGCTGAGATAATAAAATCGGCACTATCGCCTTTCGAAAG
Source organism: uncultured Bacteroidaceae bacterium (assembly GCA_964603745.1). Taxonomy (GTDB): domain Bacteria; phylum Bacteroidota; class Bacteroidia; order Bacteroidales; family JAFGXI01; genus CAZRWZ01. Next base: position 18,903 of record CAZRWZ010000001.1, read on the forward strand.
CATTAAAAAACAGTCTTCTATTCCTCCGTTAAAATCTGATGGAGTTATTTGAAATTTTCTTTTACCCTCGAAAAAAATGCTGTCTTTTGTGGTTTTATAGGTTATATCTGCAAAAATATAATCGCTATATTTTGCATTTTTATTTTTTTCTCCAATTACATAATATTTGTAATAAATTCCTTGCTCAGATTTTTTGTAATTTGGATATTTATTTTCGCAAGAAGAAAAAAAGATACTTATTAATGCAACACTTAATATTTTAATTATTTTCATCATTGATAAAACTAATTATTTATTTAGCGAAAGTAGTTCTACATCGTAATAGATAATCGACATAGGTGGTATTTTATCCTCATCGCCAATTAAACCATGAGCCAAATATGGAGGAAAAAGAAAACGTGCTTTATCGCCAACTCGCATTTTTAAAATACCGTATTGCAAACCTGTTACCACCCCGCCATGATTTATTAAAAATGTTTGACTACCCAAAGAATCGGAACTATAACAAACTGTTCCGTCAAGCAATTGTATATTATAATTTATAGTAGCTAACAAGCCATCTACGGCAGTATCGCCTGTGCCGTGTTCGTATATTTCGTATAAAAAACCTGTAGAATCTGCAATCATATTCCAAGCATGATTTCGTGAAAATCCTATCATTTTATCCATATCTTTTCTGATTAGAATTTTATTTACGTCTTGCATTGTTTGTTCATATTCCTTTTTATCTTTAGGGATATTTTTTTTTGTATTAGTTTTGCAAGTTGTAAAATTAACCGACAGAATCAATAAAAAAATAACATTTATTTTCATCATAAAATACATTTTTTTATATTGTTGATGTATTAAGAATTGCCTTATATTCTGATAAAGCTTCTTTAAATTTTTTGATGGTTTCGTCCATACTTAATTTACAAAATCCTCCTGCAGCATTTTTATGTCCGCCACCGTTAAAATATTTTTTTGCAATTTCGTTTGCCGGAAAACTACCTGTTGAACGAAAAGATATTTTAATTCTATCTTTTTTTTCCATAAAAAACACTGAAAACACAATGCCTTTAATGCCAAGTGGCACATTTACAAAACCCTCGCTATCGCCATGTTGAAATTTGTATTCTTCCATTTCTTTTTGCGAAAGGCACATAAATGCTGTTGAAAAATCGGGCAAATAAGTTAAATTTTTATTTAGCATTAAACCTAATAATTGCGTTCTTTCGAACGAAAAATTATTATAAACTTTGTTGTATATTTCGTCTTTATTAACTCCTGTTTTTAATAAAACCGATAAAACTTCGTAGGTTTCGGGTCTTGATGAATTGTGGTTGAAAGAACCTGTATCGGTAATTATTCCTGTTAGCAAACACGATGCAATATCTTTATCAATAAGTGTAGAAAATTTAGTTTCCATAAAAAATCTGCCTACTAATTCCGATGTAGAGCTTACTCTTGTATCAGTAATTTTTAAATCAGGAAATCCCTCTGTATCGGGGTGGTGGTCGAAAAGAATTTTTGTTTTATCTTCAAAAAGTTTATCGTTAAATTCTTCTATTCTGCTTAGCTGAGCAAAATCTACAAATATTACTACATCGGCATCTTCAATAATTGATTTAGCTTTATATTTATTTTTAAACCAAACAACAACACTTTCGTTTTTTGGTAACCAATGCAAAAATTCGGGGTAATCGTTTGGGGTAACAACATTTGAGTGTTTTCCTATTTTATCTAACAAAACTTTAAATGCTAAAGCAGACCCCATTGCATCGCCATCGGGGTTGTGATGTGGAATGATAACAAATTTATTATTTTGCTCTATTGCTTTAATTACCTGACTGTAAACCTCTTCTATTTTCAATATTTGTAATTTAATTTAAAAAATTCTTTTTATTATTTTACTTTATAGTTAAACAGAAATTCGTTATCTGCACCTACTATAAGGTTAAATTCTGCTTTTAATCCTTCGAACCTAGCTATACTAAAACCTGTTTGCCCTTTTAAAGGAAAACCTTGATATAATGTTGCATCGCTATTTATTAAATAAATTTCTTCATCAGATTTTAATACAATTCCTAATTTTTTAACATTTTCGGGGAATTGATAATATGATGGTTTTTCTGAAATATCAGAATTAAAGTTGTATTCTAAAATAACTTCTTTTTTGTAATTATATGCAATTAATTTTGTTTTATCGGCAAAAATATAATCTCTTCTGTAATCTCCATCAATATCTTTAAACAAGAAAAAATGTTTTGCACTAAATTCATTAAATTTAAATGTTTTAACAGTTCCATCAAAATATATAAATTTAATTTGACCTTTGCTATCGGTTGTTATTAAACGGTCTTTATGAAGTTCTGTTTTTTTATCGAGCACAAAATTATTATTCTTAGATTTATTATAATAATCTTTTACAACTACTCTTGTTTTGCCTTTTCTGTCGAGAATATAGGTTTTTAGGCTATCGGCAAAAATAATATAATCTTTTGTTTCAACTCTAAAGTGTTGAGGTGTAGTTTTAACAATATTATCTGTTTTGTCAAATTCCCAACCGTCTAAAATATTTCCTTCTACACTATAAAGTTGTACTTTTTTATTCAAATCTGGTATTAATATTCTGTAATTTCTGTTTTTTTCATAATCGAATAAGGCAAGTCCGCAAGAAGCCCCATTATTTATGTTTATTGGGTATCGCTCAACATAGTTTCCATTGCGATCTATTAAATGAATTTTTGATTTTGTATTAAATAAATATTGTAATTTTTTATTTTTATAATAATCTATTTGATGAATTTTACCTAATATTTTTTCTCCAATATTTTTTTTCCAAAGAATTCTGCCGGCATCATTTATTAAATAAATATTGTTTCTTTGGTCTTGTACAAAGATTTCGTTTTTATTATTTTTATGATTTACTACTACCTTTGGTTTAAATGCGAGTGCTGTGTCTATTTTGCTTTCCCAAACTGTTCTTGGTTTGTCTTTAGAGATAGGATTATAGTTAATATACACTGTATTATATAATAAGTCTTTTTCAATCTCCGATTGATATATTAGCGATTTAAATTTACTTATTAACTCTTTGTTTTCTTCAATTTTTTTAATGTAATTGGCATTAAAATATGTTGCAGCATAGTCTGTAAATGCAGGTATATCAACATAAAGATTAAAATTAGCCGAAGAAGATACTCTATCTTTTATTTTATTATATTTAATATTATTATCTAGTGTTTTTTGTAATACGTTATCGTAAATAACACTAGATAACGATTTTACAGAGTTTCCAAACACCAAATAATTATCAATATAAGTAAAATATTCTCCTGAAATATTTGCAAAAATATCGCCAAAAATAATACTAGGTACATTTATAGGCAAACTGTATATTGTTTGAGATGTTTCATCATCAATTTTATATTCTGTTTCTAAGCTTTTTGTTTCCACTCCTTTAATTCCGGCATAGGCATCAAGCAATATATTTAGTTTGTCTTTAGCCATGCTCTTACTAAGGGTTTTTATTGCTACAAAGGCATTTTGATTATAGTCAAGTTTGTTTATATCGGTATAAAAAACAACAATTTCATCGTCTAAAAACGAGTAAAACTCTTTTTGTAAATCGTAATTATATTTTGTGTTTATTTCGTTTAATTTTTTGTCGTGTTGTTCTAGTAACTTATTATATTCCAAATATTTCCTGTAAGCTTTTTTGTATTTATCTTTATCGCTGATACCATAAAGTAAAAACATTGATGTGTTTGCAGGTAAAATTTCTTCAATATCAAACGAAACAGGGTTTTGTCCTTTAAAGATATTCATATAATTATTTAAGGAATCGCTTAAATAAGAAAATCCGTTTAATAAAATTTCGTTTTCTTTTATATAAAAATCTAGTTCTGTTTGGTCGGTAAACGACGAATACTTAGTTATTTTTGCTAATAAATCTTTAGATAAAACAGGATTTAGTAAATTTGAAATAGAATTTACATTTAAATAAAGATTTGCATCAACATTTGCTCCTGCAGTTAAAGCAATTTTTTTATACACAGGGTTATCAAGCACAGAAACATTAGCGTTAATTTGTCTTATAGCTTTTTCTATAAGCAACTTAGATTTTGATATTATTATTACGCCATTTAATATTGAGAATGAATATTTTTTTTCATTTTTTAAGCTGTAGATTTTATGTTTATCGTAGTCGCTAACCAATAAATCGGCATTTTTAATAAAAAATGTTTTTTTTATTAAATTAATATTTGCGTTTAATTTATTTTGAATTACAAAAAGGAAGTTTACATCATTTTTACCCGATTTATGTGCTGAAATAAGTAATGATTTTTTAAAATAATTATTTCTTAAATCGTCATCTTTATTAAAAATAGAATCTAACGTAACTAATTCGGTTTTAATATTCTTAAATATTTTTAGTTTACTAAGTTCGTGCCAATAAACCGATTTATTATTAATATTTGTTGAAAAATCGTTTAAATTATTTATCTCAAAAATTAATGATGCGTCAGTGGGTATAGCGTTTATTGACGAAGATAAAACTTTTTCTTTTTTATTAAGCACAAAATAACCGGCAATACCAATTCCAATAATTGCAACTAAAATAACTATACTAATTAAAACTTTCTTCATTTTTTTTTTTACTAATTAGTTTCTACTAATTCTATTTCAAATAATTTATTCCAGCGTTTACCTGTAATATATAATTTTTCATTTAAAGGATTATATGCTATTCCATTCAACACATTATCGTTTTCGTTTATATATTTTTCAGGAATAATATTGGTTAAATCTATATTCCCTTCAACCTTTCCTGTTTCGGGGTTTATTATCACAATATTGTGCGATAAATATACATTTGCATAAATTTTACCATTAATATTTTCTAGTTCGTTTAGGTTTACAATTGCTTTTTTGTTATCGAAAACCTCTATTTGCTTTATTACCGAAAATGTGTTTGGTTCAACAATATAGAGTTTATGCGAGCCATCGCTCATAATTAAATTATCGCCATAGTTTGTAATACCCCACCCTTCGGTGTCGTAGGTAAAAGATTTTTTTAAGCTAAGGTCTTTTTTGTTAACGACATAAGCTGTTCTCGATTTCCAAGTTATTTGAATAAATTCATTGTCAAATGCAACTATTCCTTCGCCAAATACTTTTGCAGGAAGTATATGTTCGTCTAAAATTTTTCCTGTTTCAAGTTCTGTCTTTTTTAATGCTGATTCGCCCCATTGTCCGGTGCTTTCGTAAAGCTGTCCATTGTCAAACAATAAACCTTGTGTGTACGATTTTGTGGAGTGCGGATAAGTATTTATAATTTTTGCGTTATACTGAATTGGAGCAATATCAGATTTAAAAAATAAGCTAACATCGGTTCTGTTTCTTTCGCCTCTATACCACGATTCTATACCAAAAATATGTTTTCCTGTAATTAAATTTGATGTTGTAAACAAAAAAGCATTTTCATTTGCATCAAATGTGTTTATTTTATCGGCATCTAAAAACAAAACTACAGAATCTAATTTTATAGTGTCGGCATTTTGGGTTTTTAAAAGAATTGTATCGCCAATTGTGTATTCACTTCCGTTTGATGGTGATATTATTTTTTTGCCTGAAAACACAGGGGTTTGCACAATATTATTATCATTGCATTTTGGAATATCGCCTTCGTTATTTCCACAGGAAAATAATACTATCGAAAATAATCCTAATAAGAAATATTTAATTACTTTTCTTTTAAATCCCATTCGAAGCCGTCTTTTTTATCTTTAATTTCAAACCCTAAGTTTGTTAAATTATCTCTTATTTTATCTGATAATGCAAAATCTTTATTTGCTTTTGCTTCTAATCTTAAATTAAGAACCATATCTACAAGTTCATCAAATACCGAATTGTTATTAGCTGATGATTTGTCTTGTTTCAGTCCTAAAATTGTAAAAACAACATTATTATAAAATTGTTTAAGAGTTTCAATATCTTTTGCATTAAGTTTTTCTGTGTTAGAATAAACAGAATTTATAATTTTTGCTCCATCAAAAAGTTTTGATATTGCAATAGGTGTGTTTAAATCGTCGTTTATTGCATCAAAACAAGCGTTTATCATTGGTTTAATTTCAACTGTAGATTTATCTGAAACAGGCAATTTGTTAATTGTTTCTACTGCTTTTAGTAATCTTTCTAAACCTTTTTCGGCAGCTTGCAGTGCTTCGTTAGAAAAATCTACTGTGCTTCTGTAGTGTGCCTGAAGAATAAAAAAACGAATTGTCATTGGGGTATATGCTTGTTCTAATAATTTATGATTGCCTGTAAACAATTCTTCTAAAGTAATAAAATTACCTAAAGATTTTCCCATTTTTTGTCCGTTAATGGTAATCATATTATTGTGCATCCAGTAACGAACAGATTCTTTTCCGTTTGCAGCAGTAGATTGTGCTATTTCGCATTCGTGATGAGGAAATTGCAAGTCTAAACCGCCACCGTGTATATCAAATTCTTCGCCTAAATATTTTGTACTCATAGCCGAGCATTCTAAATGCCAACCAGGAAAACCGTCGCTCCATTTAGATTTCCAACGCATTATATGCTCTGGTTTTGCTTTTTTCCAAAGAGCAAAATCTATACTGCTTTTTTTGTCTTTTTGTCCGTCTAATACTCTGGTATTTTCGAGCATATCTTCAATATTTCTGCCCGAAAGTTTACCATATTTATAGCTTTTGTTATATTTTTCTACATCAAAATATACCGAGCCGTTAACCTCATATGCAAAACCATTTTTATTTATGTCTTCTATCATATCAATTTGTTCCATAATATGTGCCGAAGCTCTTGGTTCAATACTTGGTTTTAGGATATTTAGTTCGTCAGAAAATTGATGATATCTATCGGTATAATACTGAACAACTTCCATTGGCTCAAGCTGTTCTAAGCGTGCTTTTTTTGCAATTTTATCTTCGCCCTCATCGGCATCATTTTCTAAATGCCCAACATCGGTAATGTTTCTAACGTATCTAACTTTATAATCTAAATATTTTAGATATCTAAAAAGCACATCGAAAGTAATTCCGGGACGTGCATGTCCTAAATGTGGATCGCCATAAACTGTTGGTCCGCAAACATACATTCCAACATGACCTTCGATAATAGGTTTAAATTCTTCTTTCTTTCGGTGTAAAGAATTATAAATTACAAATTTTGATTTATCAGACATTCTACTCTACTTTTCCTCCGTATTTTATATCAACTTTTTTAAAATTCTTATAAATTATTGTTTTAGTTAGTTTTCCGTCTGCTCCATAAGAATATTCTTTGCCATCTTTTAATCTACCGTTTACAAAGTACCCATCTCTATATTTTTGATGTTTTGAATTATACATGGTGGTAGTTCCTGTGCCACTAAAACTTTTAATTTTTGTATTTGTTGTGGGGGTATTTGTTTTTGTTTCTTCTTTTTTTGTTTCTGTTGTTTTTTTATCAGAATCAGGGGTGTAATATTTTATAGAACTTGGGTCTTGTTTTCCGTCGGCAAAGGTTCTTTCAGAAAGTAATTTGCCAGATTCGTCATATTGTTTCACAACGCCTTCTTCTTTTCCATTTTCCCACTTTCCTTCAATCATTATTTTTCCATTAGGATGATAATATTTTTGCTCTCCTGTACGTTTTCCATTTTCGCTATAGTTCCAGTCGTAAGAAAGGTTTCCGTTTTTGTGATACATTTTATACTCACCAACCCATTTGTTTATTTTCCAAACGCCTTCTTCCGATATTTTGCCATCTTCGTAATAGAATTTGGCATAACCATTTGGTCGGTTTTTTACATAAGTGATGTTGCTTTTTATTGTTCCCGATGGATAATATGCTTTCCAAATGCCTTCTTTTTTATTGTCGATGTATTTACCTTCTTCTTTCTTTTTATCTCCAGAATAATAGTAAATCCAATAATCTTGTTTGAAATTATTTTCATCAAGCTTATTTATGGTGTCGTTTTGAGTATATGCTTTAAAAACAAACATACTCAGAACTATTATTAACCAATACCTTAGTGCCATTGTTAAGTTTATTTTAAGTTAAACACATTTTAACTTCAAAGTTATTAATTAAATAATACAAATTATCAATATCATATTTATTATATTAACAAAATAAAATATTGTTTATCAGTGGTTTAGGCTTAAAATGTGAATTTAATTACATAAAATAAAGGCTTAGCGTGAGTTTCTAATAATAAATACGATGTGGATTAAATATATTTTTTAGATAATAACAAGTAGGTCTCTTTTAATCCAGCCTACGCTTCCATCTTCAATTTTAATTTCTACCCAATCTTTAGAGCTTTGGCGAATTTCTACTTTTGTGCCTTCGTGCAATACAAAAAGGTCGGTAGCAATGTCGTTTGGCGATGCTTTTATATTTACAACGGGTTCAAAAACAATAGCATAATTTCGGGTTTCTACTCTGTCTTTTTCTTTGTTAGAAAAAATGAAACTTGCGGTAGTTAGCACAAATAATGAAATTGCAATCCAAAAACTAAATTTTTTCAATAGATACGATCTTGTAAAAAAGAATATAAATATTAGCGAAAGCATTGCGGCAAAACTTATCATGCTAATAATTGCCCATGCATCGGTAGATAATATACCTACAAAAGAATTGTACCAGTTTATAATAAAAAATACAGGAACTTTTTCAATTTTGTCTGTAATATTACGTTTTGCCATTTCTAAATTAAATGCTATATCTTTATTGTTTGGCAAAAGTATTTTTGCTTTTTCGTAGTTTAAGATGGCATCGTTTATTTTATTTAATTTATAATAGGCATTTCCGATATTAAAATATAAGCGTCCACTTTCATATCCTTTTTCAATTATTTCGTTATATTCATCTAATGCTTTTTGATATTCTCCTTGAGAATAGTATGTTTCGGCACTATCACTTAAAGTTTCTAGGTCAAGAGCATTACTCAAATTAAAAGAGCCAATTAATAGTAATAATATAAATATTTTCTTAATCATTATATGTTCACTTTTTTTATTTGTTTTTCTAATTTATTAATTAGCGTTTCTGCCGATTTATATATTTCTTCTAATCTTCCTTCTTTAGATGATGGGGCATAACGCTCAAACTCGCAAGTATCTATTATTGATATTAGTTCGTTAATTAAATTGTTTTCTACACTGTGCGATACTAATGTTTCTCTAATATTATCTTTAGACAAGTCGAATGTTTGTATATTTAATTTATCGCTTACATATCCAAAAATTGATTTTGTAATATCTTCGTAAAATTGGTTTTTATTGTTAGATTTTAATGACTTATCTGCATTTTTCAGATGTTTTTTTGCAAGTTTGCTTGCTTTTTTATTTTTCATTAAATTGATATTTGCATTATCTTTTATTCGTTTTCTAATAATCACAAACATCAATATAAAAATTATGATAAGAAACAGATAAGCAAAAATGAACAACGGAGAACCAAAAATATACATTCCTTTCTTTTTCAGATTTAGATTTCCTGTTTTAATATATCTAATATCTTTGCCTAAATATTTAATATCTTCTTTACTCATTCCAGAGGTAACATGTTGTATTACTGTGGTATCGCCATTGCCTTTATTTACGTTTATAGTAAATTTTGGACTTTGTAATGTTTTATATTTTTTTAGTTTAGGATTAAAATATACAAAATTGAACGAAGGTATTACATAAGTTCCGGAATGTCGAGGTGCAAAAACGTATTCAAATTCACGATTTCCGCTAGAGCCATTGCTGGTATTATTTATTTTATCGGTTATTTTTGCATCATCAAAGAGTTCAAAATCTGGGGGTAAATTTAAACTAGGGTTATCAATAAGTTTTAGATTTCCCGAACCCGAAATATTAATTTTTAAACTAATAGCATCATTAACCGAAACGGTGTTTTTATCTAATTTTGTTGATAATTTAAAATCGCCTACAGCTCCTTTAAAACCATCGGGTGCAGGGGGCAGGGCTTTAACACTTATTTTAGCAGAATTAGATTTTATTTTTATAACTTTTTGATCGTATCCCGAATCGAAAAAGCCTCTTCTTCGGTTAGATTTTACTAGTGCAACAACCTCGAAAGTAGCAGGTGAAATGCTTAAGTCGCCAGATTTTTGTGCTTGCAATATAACTTTTTGTAACACAGCGGTATAATAGATCTGGCCATTAACATTTTCTTTATTTAAAGAGATTTGGTCGGGCATAGGAATATCTTGTTTGTAAAAGCCATTCCAACTTGGATATGTTGCGTCTTGAAATCCTCTTATATCGTATTTTGTATAGATTTTAACGCTTGCTGTTATTTGCTCGCCTACATATGCACTTTTTTTATCTACTATTATTTTTGCAAAAAGATTGTTTCCGGCTGCTATACTAGCATTAGTGTTTGTATTAGATTTGTTAGCACCAGTGTTAGTACTATTGTTTGCAGTTCCTTTTACTACATCAACAATAAGTTTATTAGATTTGTATGTTTTCCCGTTTATTGATATTGAAGCCGGCGGTACAGTATATTTTCCTTCTTTTGTTGCAATTACAATATATGTGTACGTATAGGTTGTATTGCTTGTTACTTTGCCATTTATATAAGTTGTGCTTGAACTGTACGAAACATTTGGACCTGTTAAAATCTTAAAATTATCGGGTAGTTTAACATTTAGATTACTTCCTTTTTCGTTAGCCGTATATTTTACATAAAAACGCTGATTTACGGTAACAGCACCAGGTCCTGCACCAGTAAAACTAACTTGTGCAAAAATATTTCCTATAACTATTGTTAATAATATTGCTAATATTCTTTTCATTCTAAACTCTTACAGAATCTTTTTTTATCATTAATCAAAAATATATCTTTTATGTATTTATTTTTATTTAAACTTCTTAAATTATCTAAAATTATTAATTTATAAACTTTACCAATCTTTTTCTATTGTAATTTTTTGCCCTTTTACCTTCTTTTTCTGAAGTTTTTTTTGCAATTTCTTTTCATCATTTTCTGAAGCTTTTAGCATTTGCATTGCTTCTTGCTTCGACATTTTAGGCTTTTCTTCTTTTTTCTGTTTACCTTGCTCTTGTTCCTTTTTTTGCTCTTGCTTTTGCTTATCTTCTTTTTTCTTGTCCTGATTCTTCTT
>CAZRWZ010000001.1:30151-36359 GCA_964603745.1 uncultured Bacteroidaceae bacterium
TTATCTTGATTCTTCTTATCTTGGTCTTTTTTGTCTTGGTCTTTCTTATCCTTATCTTTATTTTGTTTTTGCTGATTTTGTTGTTGTTGCAATTTTTTTAATAATTTTTGAGCATAAGCTAAATTATATTTTGTATCAATATCTTTTGAATTATTGCGTAAAGAATTTTTATAGGCATCAATACTTTTTTTTAGTATTTCTTCTTTTTTGTCTGGTTTTGCCGATTTATACTTGTTTATATAAGTATTTCCCAAATTATAAAATGCTTTTGCCTTGTTTTCTTTGCTAGTTTCTGAATATGCCAGATTTTCGAATTGTTTTTCTGCCTCATCATATTTTTTTTGTTTGTATAAGGCATCGCCATAATTAAATCCTGCCTCGAAACTATTAGATTTTTCGTTCATAGCTTTTGCATATTCCGATTCTGCTGTGCTATAATCGTTATTTATATAATTTTTATTTCCACTTCTAATATATTTTCTCTCTTTTTGAGAAAATGCAAAACTCACAGTAAGTAAAACTAAAATATATGCTATTAATGTCCTCATAATTTTAAACTTTAAAGATATTTATTCCTTTAGTGAATTTATTTTTTCTTTCTAATAAAATGAGTTCTGTCAACATTAATAATATTGCAAAACCTATAAAATATTGAAATCTATCTTCATAATCAGAAAATACTTTACTTTCAAATTCTTGTTTGTCCATATTATTGATATTATCAACAATTGCATTTAATCCAAAATTAGAATTATCGGCATGAAGATATTCGCCACCACCTGATATTGCTATTTTGGTTAACATTTCTTCGTTTAGTTTTGTCATAATAACTTCGCCGTTATGATCTCTTCTATAATTTTTTCTGCCAAATTTATCAACAATCGGAATTGGAGTTCCTTTTAAAGAGCCTAATCCAATTGTACTAATTGTAATATTTTTTTTATTTGCTTCGGCAGCAATTTTTATAGCATCATCTTCATGATTTTCGCCATCGGTTATTATTATTAATGCTTTGTTTTTATCATTATCTTTTGTAAATGATTCTTCGGCTAGTTCAATTGCTGTGCCTATTGCAGTACCTTGTGTATTTATAATATTTGTATTAATTGTATTTAAAAACATTTTTGCCGAAGCATAATCGCTTGTAACAGGCAATTGCACGTATGCCTCTCCTGCAAACACTATTAGCCCTATATTATTTCCGTTTAAATCGTCGATTAATTTTGATATTGCTCGTTTTGCACGTGTTAAACGGTTTGGGTTAATATCTTCGGCTAACATACTGTTTGAAACATCAAGGGCAATTATTACTTCTACTCCTTTTCGTTTTACAGTTTGCAACTCAGAACCAATTTGCGGGTTTGCAATACCTATTATTAACGAGCTTAATGCAAGTAATATTAAAAAGAATTTCCATTTATATCTACTTACAGATACATCGGGCATTAAGTTTTCTAATAGTTTTAAATCGCCAAATTCTGCTAATGCTTTTTTTCTATATTTTAACACCATAAAAAACCAGATTATTAACACAGGTATTAAAACAAGTGCATATAAATATTCTATATTTTCAAATCTAAACATTTTATATTAGTTAAAAGTTTATAAAGTTCATAAAGTCAAAAGTTTTAAGGTCTTGCTCTTAAAACAGTGTATTTTAAAATAATTTCTAATAAAAATATTCCTAAACCAATTAATGCAAATAGGAAAAATTCTTCGTTTTCTTTTCTAAATTCGTGAACATCAATTTTTGATTTTTCTAAGTTATCAATCTCATTATATATTTCTGCCAATTCTTGATTATCGGTAGCACGAAAATATGCTCCATCGGTTTGCTTAGCAATTTCTTTTAGAGTTGCTTCATCAATTTTTACTTCTTGATATTGGGTAGTTTTTCCAAAAGGTGTACTTACTACAAACGGAGCTTCTCCTTTTGTTCCTACACCTATTGTGTAAACTCTTATGCCAAAAGTTTTTGCTATTTCAGAAGCTGTTAATGGTGATATATCGCCCTGATTATTAACACCATCGGTTAAAAGTATTATTATTCGGCTTTTTGCTTGGCTATCTTTTAATCTGTTAACGGCAGTTGCCAAGCCCATACCAATTGCTGTACCATCTTGTGTTAAACCTGTTTTTATATCAGCAACAAGATTTACTAAAACTTTATGGTCGGTTGTTAGTGGGCATTGTGTGAAACTTTCGCCTGCAAAAACAACTATCCCGATACGGTCGTTTATTCGGTCTTTTATAAAATTTTGTGCAACTTCTTTTGCTGCCTCTAATCTATTTGGATTAAGGTCCATTGCCAACATACTAGAAGAAACATCTAATGCCATTATAATGTCTATTCCTTCGGTAGTAATATTTTTCCATTTGTCGGTAGATTGTGGTCGTGCTAAAGCCAGAATTAATGCAGATACGGCTAATAATCTTAATGCAAAAATTACATGTCGTAAATAATATTTATATGTTGTTGGTGTATTGTTAAACCCATTTAGGGTAGAAACTTGTATGCCCGCATTAATGTGCTTTTGTTTTAAAACATACCACACAATTGCCGGTACAAATAAAATGAACAGGTAGAAAAATTCTTTATTTACAAATTCGTATCCAAACATAACTTTTAGTTTATAAAGTTAAAAGTTTATAAAGTTGAAAGTTTTTCATCATCTTGTTTATTGATATTTTCACTTTCATCTTTAGTTTTTTTCACTGAAACACTTTCCATATTTTTTAATATTAATTTTTTTGTTTCTTCAACAAAATATATTGCATTTTTTAAACTTAAATCGTGTTCGTTGGGTAAAGGTTGTGCTTTTGCAAATTTTACAAAATCGGCTAACGATAATATTTGCAAAATGCTTGATTTAAGTTCGTCGGTAATAATATTAATTTTTTCTATTTCTGCTATAGTTTCCGATGTGGTTTTTTCTAAAGAATAAATATCAAACTGATTATATAGATATGTTCTTATAATATCGGTTAATTCTATATAGTAAGCTTTTACTTTATTATTTTGCCACAATTTTTTTTCTTTAAGATTTTCTAATTCTCTAAGAGCAATAATATAACCCGGTTCTGCTGGTTTTGCAGGTTTTGGTTTTTCTGTTTTCTTTGGTTTAAGTTTATCTCTATAAATAAATAACAGAACAAGTGCTAAAATAAAAAACAAGCCAATAGCGATATATGTCCAATATTCTTCTATAAATTCTCTAAAGGTCATTGGTGCTTCAAAAGGTGCTTTTATATCTGCAATTGCTTTTTTTGTTGTATCAACTAGCATGGTATTAACCATTATAAACAATTTTTTTTCGGCAAAAATTGTATCAATACTATCAACTAAAAAAGCTAAGGAATCTATAATATATGCACCACTGTCAAAAGATGTTAGAGTTAGCTCTTTTTGAAGTGTTACACTGTTTTTTGTAGTAGAAATTGTATCTATTTTACTACTGCTAATTATTTCAATTTCTGTTATAATTGTATCTTGCAAAAAAGGAAAAACAACATTAGCATCTTTTGGTTTGGTAAGTTCCATAGTTAAATGAAACTGGTCGCCAATAAGTATTTGGTTTGTATCTAATTTTGCATCTACACTAATATTTTGTGAAAAAATATTAGATACAAGAATAAAAATAAAATTTATAAAAAATAAAATTCTAAACATAATGATAATTAAGCTCTTCTTTTAAATAATCCTATTAATGGTTTTATATAATCTTGGTTTGTATTTACCGATATATTATCTACTCCATATTTAGCAAAAATTCCTTTTAAATATGCTTCAGATTTTTTCCAAGATTTTTCGTAATTTTCTCTTATTTTTCTGTTAGATGTATCTACCCACTTGCATTTACCTGTTTCGGCATCAACTAATTTAAGCAAGCCTACATTTGGTAATTTAGTTTCTCTTTCGTCGTAAACTTTTATTGCCATTATATCGTGCTTGTTATTAGCGATTTGCAAAGATTTTTCGTAATCCTCATCTATAAAATCTGAGATTAAAAAGGCTGTGCTTTTCTTTTTTATTGCATTAGTAAAAAATTCTAATGCTCCAGAGATATTTGTTCCTTTGTGCTTAGGTTGAAATTCTAATAAATCGCGAATTATACGCAAAATATGTTTTTTGCCTTTTTTTGGCGGAATAAATTTCTCTACCACATCAGAAAATAGAATTACACCTATTTTATCGTTGTTCTGAATTGCAGAAAACGAAAGAACTGCCGCAAGTTCGGTAATTAAATCGCGTTTGTATTGCATTTGTGTTCCAAAAACTTTTGATGCACTTACATCAATAAGAATTATTACAGTAAGTTCTCTTTCTTCTTCAAAAATTTTAACAAATGGTTTATTAAAACGTGCAGTAACATTCCAATCAATATTTCTTATACTATCGCCATATTGATATTCTCTAACTTCGCTAAAGGTCATTCCTTTTCCTTTGAAAGCACTATGATATTCTCCGGCAAATACTTGATTTGTCAGCCCTCGAGTTTTTATCTCAATTTTTCTTACCTTTTTTAATAAATCTGCTGCTTCCATTTATTCAATAGAAAATTAAACTAATCTTTGTTTCACTTCTTTATTATCGATAATAAATGCTGATATAATATCTTTATCAGATTTTATTTTATCTTCTAAACTCTGATTTTTTTTATACTCAAGCAATTGTATGCTTGCAAGATATTCGCTTGCTGTTGCATCAATTTCTGTTTTTGCTTGCGAAGCTAATTCTGCTCCCAGATAGTTTTCTAATCTTGCAGGCCATTTTTCTTCGTTTCCTTTTAATTTAAATATTAATTTACTCATTTTTTTAATTATTAAGTTTATAAAGTTAAAAATTGATTAAGTTATTTTCGTCATTACGAGCGTAGCGAAGTAATCTGTTTAATTTAGGGATTGTTTCGTCGTACCTCCTCACAATAACGCTCAAAACTTTAAGGTACTTCAACCGAATTTAGAATTTCGTTAATAATATCTTCTGATGTTATATTTTCTGCTTCGGCTTCGTAAGTTAAGCCTATTCTATGACGCAACACATCGTGGCAAACTGCACGAACATCTTCTGGTATTACATAGCCTCTTCGTTTGATAAATGCATAGGCTTTTGTAGCTAAAGACAGGTTTATTGTAGCACGTGGCGAGCCTCCAAAAGAAATCATAGTTTTATATTGTTCTAAACCATATTGCTCAGGAAAACGTGTTGCAAAAACTATATCTACTATATATTTTTCTATTTTTTCGTCCATATAAACATCTTGTACAACCGAGCGTGCTTTTACAATATCTTCGGGTTTAAGTATTTTGTTTATTACCGGAAATGTTTTTGCAATATTCTGACGCATAATAAGTTGCTCTTCCTCTTTATTAGGATATGAGATAATAACTTTTAGCATAAAACGGTCAACTTGTGCCTCAGGCAATGGATATGTCCCTTCTTGTTCTATTGGGTTTTGTGTGGCAAGTACTAAAAATGGTTCGTCCATTTTATATGTTTCGTCGCCTATTGTTACTTGTCTTTCTTGCATTGCTTCTAAAAGTGCCGATTGTACTTTTGCAGGAGCACGGTTAATTTCATCTGCTAAAATAAAATTAGCAAAAATAGGTCCTTTTTTAATAACAAATTCTTCGTTTTTTTGACTGTAGATAAGTGTTCCTAATAAATCGGCAGGTAACAAATCAGGAGTAAACTGAACTCTACTGAATTTAGCATCAATTGCACTGGCTAAAGTGGTTATTGCAAGTGTTTTTGCCAATCCCGGAACACCTTCTAATAAAATATGCCCATTAGATAATAATCCTATTAATAAACTATCAACTAAGTGTTTTTGTCCAACAATTACTTTCTTCATTTCCATAGAAAGTAAATCAACAAAAGAACTTTCTTTTTGAATTCTTTCGTTCAATTCTTTAATATCGACATTTGTCGAATTTACTGTTTGCTCTATAACATTTGTTGTATCCATAGTTAAATCTTATTTTTTTTTGACAGACAAATATACTTTCAAAAAGTTTAAAATTTATTTTAAAAATGTTAATGTGTGTTAAGATTTTAAGTTCGATGCTTAAATCTATCTAGTGTTTGTCTATAAAGTCCGATTTCTGCGTTGTTGCTCAAAATCCAAATCCTCAAAATACCTTAGTATTCTTCGGTTTGAATTTCTCACACGCCCCCGAAATAAATCGGGACAGGCTTTGAACTCGA
>CAZRWZ010000002.1:0-9330 GCA_964603745.1 uncultured Bacteroidaceae bacterium
AAAACATTTATAAATCAGAGGCTTCAAAAACAATATCAATAATTTTTGAAGCCTCGTCTATTATATAATTAGCATTATTTTCAACTAATTCTTCCATTCCACGAAACCCCCAAAGCACACCTACCGAAGTTAAATCTGCATTTTCGGCAGTTTTCATATCTGTTCCTGTATCACCAACATACAATACTGCACATTTTTCTAATTGCAGATTTTCAATAATATCGAATACAGCTTGTGGATTTGGTTTTTTGGGAATACCTTCTCTTGCACCTAAAACATTATCAAACTTAATATCAACAAAAAAATGTTCAACAAGCATTTTTGTAAATTCTATTGGCTTATTAGATAAAATATTTAAAGAAATACCTCTGTTATTTAGTG
This sequence comes from uncultured Bacteroidaceae bacterium, assembly GCA_964603745.1. Lineage (GTDB taxonomy): Bacteria > Bacteroidota > Bacteroidia > Bacteroidales > JAFGXI01 > CAZRWZ01. The sequence goes on from CAZRWZ010000002.1 coordinate 382, forward strand.
TCTTTAGCATTTCTATAACGCCATTGTAAGGTTTTGTTTTGCTAATTTGGTTTTTTTCATAAACCGATTTTATCTCTGATAGATATTTTTCAAAATCAGTTTTTTTAATATTTTCGGGCAAAGCTAGTGCTACAAGTTTTTCTATTCCATTGCCTATAAAAAGTTTGTAATCTTCAATGCTATGCGTAGGTAAATTATATTTTTCTAAAACTAAATTTACAGAATCGGCAATATCAATTAAAGAATTTAATAGAGTGCCGTCAAGATCGAATATTATTGCTTTGTATTTCATATTTTAATAAATTTACAAATTATCATCAAAATACTCAGTAATTTTTTGCATTAAATGGTCACGGTCTTTTCCTCTAACATTATGTTCGTGAGTAGGATAAGTAAAAAAATCTACTTGAACGCCTGCTTTAATACATTCACGCAAAAACTGATAAGATTGTTGAGGCACAACCGTTGGGTCAACACCTCCGTGAATAACTAAAAGCTTAGATTTAATATTTGAAACCTTATCTAAGGTGCTGGTAAGTGCATATCCTTCGGGGTTTTCTTTTGGCATATCCATATATCTTTCGCCATACATTATTTCGTAAAATTTCCAATCGGTAACAGGGCCACCTGCAACACCAACTTTAAAAATATCAGAATAATTTTCTAATAAAGAAACTGTCATAAATCCACCAAAACTCCAACCATGCACTCCAATTCTATTTTTATCAACATAAGATTGTTTTTTCAAAAACTCTATGCCTTTTATTTGGTCTTTCATTTCGTTTTGTCCAACATTTCGGTGTATAACACTTTCAAATTCAAAACCTCTGTTGCCCGAACCTCTGTTATCAATAGTAAAAACTACATAACCTTTTTCTGCCATATAATACAACCACATTTGTCCGCCTGCCATCCAAGAGTTTTTAACTAATTGAGTATGAGTTCCCCCGTATAAATAAACTATAACAGGATATTTTTTGTTTTTATCAAAATTTGTAGGTTTAATTAAACGATAATATAAATCTGTTTTGCCATCAGCAGCTTTAATAGTACCAATCTCTGGCATAGAAATATTAAAATCTGTCAAAGGATTATCGGCTGTTTTAAGATTTTTTATTATATGTCCTTTTAAATCTATAATGTTATAAACTCGAGGTGTTGTAAGATTACTATATCCATCTATAATTAAACCTGCCGAAATATTTATACCTACATTATGTGTGCCATCAACTTTAGTTATTCTGTTTGTTTTTCCTGTTTCTATATTTACCGAGTAAAGATTTGCCTCAAGTGGCGAGTTTTCTGTACTCATATAATAAAGTTCTTTTTTCTCTTTGTTATAATCCTTTATTTCGGTAACTACCCATTTGCCTTTAGTAATTTGTTTTTTCATATCACCCTCAATATCATATAAATATAGATGATTGAAATTATCACGTTCGCTTTGCCAAATAAATGTATTATTATCTATAAAATATGCTTCGTGTTCCGGCTCAACCCATTTGTCGTTTTTTTCTTCAAACAATGTTTTTATATGTTTGCCTGTTTTAGCGTCAAAAAGTTCAACTTTTGCGTGATTTTGTTCTCGGTTCAATCTTGTTAAAATAATATATTTTTCGTCGGGACTCCAAGTGGGGTTTATCAAATATTGGTCACCTTGTTCTCCATCGCTATCTAAAAATATGGTGCTTTTTGTTTTTGTATTATATATACCAACTTTAAGATATTCGCTGGTGCTACCTGCCATAGGATATTTTGTGTTTTTTACACTTGCAGGAATTGTTGATATATCAATTAACGGATAATCTGTTACTTTACTGTCATCTTTTCTATAAAATGCTAAAAAATTACCTTTTGGCGACCAAAAAATACCATCAAGTATTCCAAATTCGCTGCGAGAAACTGTTTGTCCGTTTACTATATTTTTGTCTTTATCTTTGGTAACTGCAAGTTTTTCGCCTTTATCATCAAAAATATAAAGATTATTGTCTATTGTAAATGCATAATTATCATTTGCTTCGCAATATTCAAAACCTTCGGCATTATCAGGTTTTTCAATACATTTTATTTTTTTATCAATATAATTATATTGTATATACCTTGTGTTATCATCAAAAATCAACGTGTTTTCGTTTTTCCACGAATAGGTATAAAAATATTGCATTGTATCTTTTTTGATTGTTAACAAAGCTTTATTAACATTATTAAGAAAAATTACTACAGATTTTTTCTTGCTTAAAACAGGCTCTATACGAATTGAATTATATTGTGTATTTACAATACTATAATCTTCGGTGTTTGTAACCCACTTTAAACCCAGCAATCTACCCGGATACAAAAAGCTGTACTGACCAGATACTGCTTGACTTATTGTTAAATCTTTTTTTTGTGCATTTGATATTGAAAATGCAAACAATACGATAAATAAAAATGCTATTTTTTTCATAATCTTTTTTATTTAATTTCAAAATTAATTAAAAAAACCGATTTAAATTAGTTTTTAAATCGGTTTTTTTAATTATCTCTTACTTTAGTTTAACAGTCTGTTTTCTATCAGGGCCGAGAGAAATAATAGAAATTCTTACTCCTGTTTCTTTTTCGATGAAAGCAATATAATCTTTTAATTCTTGCGGAAATTCGCTTTCGGAATTAAACTGAGTTGTATCAGTATTCCAGCCCTTAAATTCTGTGTAAACAGGTGTCATTCCAACAATATCGTAAGGAAAATCTTCTATAATATTTCCTTCTTTATCTTTATATGCAGTAGCAATTTTAATTGTATCAAAATTATCTAAAACATCTGCTTTAGTCATAATTAAATCGGTAACTCCGTTTAGCATACAAACATATTTTAGAGCAACCAAGTCCATCCATCCACAACGACGTGGGCGACCAGTTGTAGCACCAAATTCATGCCCATATTTTCTAAGTAGTTCTCCTTCTTCGTTGTCAAGTTCTGTTACAAATGGGCCGCTACCTACACGAGTAATGTATGCTTTAAAAATACCGTAAACATTACCTATTTTGTTAGGAGCAATCCCTAAACCTGTGCAAGCTCCCGCACAAACAGTATCCGATGAAGTTACAAATGGATATGTACCGAAATTAATATCAAGTAAAGTTCCTTGAGCTCCTTCGGCAAGTACTTTTTTATTTTCTTTAATATACTTATTAATAGCGTGTTCACTATCAATAAATTTAAATTTATTAAGATATTCAACAGCTTCAAACCATTCTGCTTCTCTATCATCAAAAGAAAAATCACCATCGAATTGTTTCAGCAAATTTCTGTGTTTATTAGCTAAGGCTTGATATTTTTCCTTAAAATTATTTTCAATAATATCGCCAACTCTTAAACCGTTTCTACCTGTTCTGTCCATATAAGTTGGACCAATTCCTTTAAGAGTAGAACCGATTTTAGCTTTTCCCTTTGATGCTTCTGATGCTGCATCAATAGATTTATGCGAGGGTAAAATTAAATGTGCTTTTTTAGAAATTATTAAACTATCGAAAGGCTTAACATTTAGTTTAACCAACTCCTCTATTTCGTGCTTAAAAATAACAGGGTCTATAACAACTCCATTACCTATAACATTTATAGTATCTTTATGAAAAACTCCCGATGGAATAATATGCAAAACATGTTTTATGCCTTCAAACTCTAAAGAATGCCCTGCGTTTGGACCACCCTGAAAACGTGCAATTACGTTATAATCAGAGCTTAAGTAATCAACAATTTTACCTTTTCCTTCATCTCCCCATTGAAGACCTAATAATACATCAACTTTCATCAATTTATTTTTTAAATTTTATTGCTTGATGGAACCACCTAAAAAAATAACTATTTTTACAAAGTAAAATACATAATTATTTTTTTACGCTTGTTTCATTTATAAACTTTTAAAATGCTTGGCAATTTAGCAATTAATTTTACAATAAATTTCGATTGTTGAAAAATTGTTTATATCAAAATTTAAGCTGAAATATGACTTAAAAATAGCAATGCTTATATTGTTTTTTAGTTTTTTTTTGATTATCTGAATAAAATATACTAAATTTAAACTTTCAATAAACAAATGTTTCTGTTCACCACAGTGTCGGTGAATTAAATATCCCTATTGGGATTAAAAAAAATTAGTATGCAATATATTAGTAAAGTTATTTTTTTTGTAGTATTCTTTTCATTATCAAGCTTGTTTGCCCAAGAAACAGTTAATTTTAAGGCAAAAGATGGGCTTATAGTAACCGCAAATTTATACGAAATAGATAGTTTAAATCCTTATGTTTTGCTTTTTCATCAAGCAGGTTCAAGTAAAGGTGAGTTTAAAGAAATAGCAATAAAAATATTAAAATTGCAGTATAATGTACTTGCAGTTGATTTACGTTCGGGCGATGTAATGAATTTTTCGCCAAATTTAACTGCAAGCTTAGCTGATAAAGAAAATTTTCCGCATTCTAATATCGACGCAAGACAAGACATAGTTGCAGCTATAAATTATGCTTTTGAAAAATCTAACAATCAGAAACTTGTAATATTTGGTAGTTCTTATTCTGCATCACTTTGTTTATTAGAAGGAAAAAATAACGATAAAGTAAAAGCTGTTATAGCTTTTAGTCCGGGAGAATATTTTCAACCACAAATTGTTTTACAAGAAGAATTAATAGGTTACAAAAAGAAAATTTTTGTAGCCTGTTCCGACTCCGAATTTAAATACACAAAACTTTTACTTTCGGGTGTTGAAGAAAAATATAAAACAGTATTTGCACCTAGCGAAAACGAAGGCAAACACGGAGCAAAAGCCCTTTGGAAAGATTGTGCCGCAAATAAAGAATATTGGTTAAATTTGTTTTTGTTTTTTAAACAGATATAAATAAGTTTTTTTTCTAAAACTTTGTAACTTTCAGTTAAGAAGCTCGTCTTAGCATTGTTGTATGACTACAAAAGAATATAATAAAACCGTTGATTTGCACTCTGATGCAGTTTATCATTTTATATTAAAAAATATAAAAGATATTGAAATTGCACAAGATGTGGTTCAAGACACTTTTGTAAAATTGTGGATAAAAGTTGAAACTGTTGCTTTTGAAAAATCAAAATCGTATATTTTCACCACCGCTTATCATACAATGATTGATTATATTAGAAAAAACAAGCGAATTGTTAATTTAGAAAATGCTTCTGAATTAGATTATTCGTACGAAAAAACCTATTCTGATGTAAGCGAGATTTTAAATTCTGCCGTTAATAAACTACCTACAAACCAAAGAACAGTGTTGATGCTAAGAGATTATGAGGGTTACTCATATCAAGAAATTGCAGATATAACAGGTTTAAACGAATCGCAGGTTAAAGTTTATATTTATAGAGCAAGAGTTTTTCTTAAATCTTACATCGGAAGTATAGAAAAAATTTTATGATAAATATTAACCGACATAATTACGAAGAAATATTTATTGATTATATTGATGGGAATTTAGATTTTCATGATGTAGCAGAACTAATGTTATTTTTATCTAAAAATCCTGAACTTGATGCTGAATTAAAAGGAATAGAAGAAGTTAGTATTAATAAAAAAACTACACCATTACCAATAAAAGCACTTCTTAAAAAAGAAGAAAATACTATATCGGGTTCTGCTATTTACGACAGATGTATTGCTAAATTAGAAGGTGATTTAAGCCCCGAAGAATTAAAACTGTTTAACTCTGAATTACTTTTAAACAATCAACTTAAAAATAATTTATTGTTAGTTTTAAAAACAAAACTTAAAAAAGATGATACTATTTTGTATCCTTTTAAGGCAGAATTAAAAAAACAAAAAACAAGAAAGCTTTATACAAAAGAGTTTTATAGATATGCCGCAATGTTTATTCCTGCAATAATTATATCTTTTTTATATTTAAATTATAATAATAATCAACATAACTCTATAAACAACAGCAGTTTTACTGCAAGTAATTCTGTGAATAAAAACATTGTTAAACAAAAAAACAAAAAGAATAAAGTTGTTGATTTTAAGATAATTAAAACAGAAACTCCGAATATTGTATCAAATAGTATCCATATTGCAGAAAAAAATAATACGGAACAAGAATATGATAAATTGAAAACTGCAAAAGTAAAAATAAGCAATAAAGAGGTATTTATAGATCCTGTAAATAAATTTATTAATGAAAGACAAAAATTTGCAGAACTATCAAAGGAAAGTATTATTGAAAATACAAAAGAAAACAAAGAATATCATGTGTATATTGACCCATATAACTTTACAAGTAATGAAATTAAATCTAACGAATTAATTCATAAAAGTATGGAAAAATTAAAAATTGATGATGAAGCTATTAATAAAGAAGAAACAAGTAAAAGATTTGTAGAAAACTTAGCAGAATCATTCTCTAATATAACAAGTGTTTTTCAGTTTAACAAACAAAAAGTTGACGATGGAGAGGTTTATCGTTTAGCGTTTAACAGTGAAAAATTTGAAATAGGAAGAATAAAGAAAAAGAAAGATTAATGAAAAAAACATTGCTAATATTATTTATTCTAAGTTTAACTAATTTATTTTCGCAATCGGATACCACTTTTTTTCGATTAGGAAGTACAAAGTTTATTGTTTTTACTGATACATCTATTTCTGTTAAAAGACATAAAGAAAAATACAAAGGACACCTTGCTGCTATAACAATAGGTGTTAATAGTTTAAATGTTGAAAAAAAGAATAATACCATGATTATGATTGCTCCCGAGCCACAAGAAGGTGTAGAATTGAGTGAATCGGCATTAGAGCTTGACCAAATGCGAGCATGGGAATTTGGGTTTAATGTTATGGAATTTAATTTTGGTTTGTATGATAATAGAGTAGGAGTATCAATAGGTTTAGGATTTAATTTTAATAATTATAGATTTAAAAATAATTATAGAATTTACAATACTGATAAAAAAGTAGTAAGTGCTTTAGATACAGTTTATAATTTCAGAAAAAGCAAAATGACCATTTCTTCAGTAAAAATCCCTCTTATTTTTGAATATCAATCAAAAAAAAATAAAAAAGATAATAGTTTATTTTACATAAATGCAGGAATGTTTATCTCCTACAATATGTCGCAACATATGAAATATGTTTATGATAAAAATGGCGAAAAAATTAAAGAAAGAGATTACGAAACATTTCATCTACATCCGTTTCAATATGGTGTAACAGCTCGTATCGGAATTGGGTTTCTTGAAATTTATGCAGAATATAATATTTCTGAAATGTTTAAAGATAATAATGATTTAAAAGTAAATCAGTTTTCTGTTGGTGTTGTGTTAATTAATTTTTAATCCGATTTCTGGGTTACACTTATTTAGGGTCTGCTGAAAAGCTCTGAGGTGTATTAGATTTTTATTTTCTGAAATGCAGATGTATATACATACCTCAAATTGAAGAAGATAAAAATATGATGTGCGTCAGAGTAAGCATAAAACTGTAATTTTAACATTTAAAAAATAGTCATTTACATATGTAAACTCATATTTTTCAACCTACGCAAACCCCCGAAATAAATCGGAACAGGCTTTGAACTCAAGTGTCTGTTGTAGAAAGTCGAGTTCAAAAGCGTGTAAGAAATCCAAACCGCAGAATACTAAGGTATTTTGAGGATTTGAATTTTGAGCAACAACGCAAAAATCGGAGTTTATAGACAGACCCTAATTAACCCTTTTAGATAATTTTTTTGCAAACTCTATCAAATGAATTTTTTTAGAATTATCTACTTTCACTTTTGTTAAAAATTTGAATGCTAATTCAAGATATTCTTCCATCTTTTGTTGAGAAATCTTTTTAATATCTAATTTTTCATAGATATCAATTATTCTTTTTATTTTTTCTTCAGATTTTGATTTATCTAATTTTAAACACTCATGCAAATCATCTAAAGTGTCTTTTTTTGCATTATTAATTGCAGAAATCAATAAAAAAGTTTTTTTATTACTAACAATATCGCCTCCTATACTTTTTCCAAAAGTTTCCACATCGCCAAAAACATCAAGATAATCATCTTGTATCTGAAAAGCCATTCCAACATTTAAACCTGCTAAATACAAATTCTCTATATCTTCTTTATCAGTATCGGCAGCTAAAGCTCCAATTTTTAAACTTGCAGCAATTAAAACAGCAGTTTTCAATCTAATCATTTCTAAATAATCATCAACAGACACACTGTCTATTGTTTCAAAATTCATGTCGTATTGCTGACCTTCGCATACCTCTAAAGCTGTTTGTGTGAAAATATCTAAAATATCTTTAAAGTTTGGACCTGTATATTTTAATAAATGACGATATGCTTTCACCATCATTGCATCACCAGAAAGAATTGCTGTATTTTCGTCCCATTTTTCATGAACAGTAGGCATATTTCTTCTTAGGTCTGCATTATCCATAATATCATCGTGTAATAATGTGAAATTATGAAATGTTTCAATGCCAAGTGCTGGGTTATATGATAAATCTAGCTTATCGTGATATAAATTATAAGCCATTAATGTTAACACTGGTCTAAGACGTTTTCCGCCCATAGACATAACATACTCAATAGGTTCGTAAAGTCCCTTCGGCTTAGAGTTATACTTTTCATTTTTAATTATAGTATCAACTATTTCAATTATTTTTTCAATAGTATACATAGTAATATTTTTAACAAACTTTTTGAAATAAAAAAGGGAGAATAAACTTCTCCCTTTATTTTTTTAAACTTTTAAAGATTATTTTGTTTCTTCCTCTGATTTTTTATCATCGGTAGCATCATCTTCTTTTTTGGTAGCTTTTTTCTCAGCTTTTGGCTTCTTTTCTTCTGCTTTTTTCTCTTCTTTAGCTTCAGATTTCTTTTCTGCTACTTTCTTTTCTGCTTTTTTTGCAGGAGCTTTTTCTTCTTTCTTAGCAGGAGCTTTTTCTTCTACTTTAACATCTT
>CAZRWZ010000002.1:9430-35517 GCA_964603745.1 uncultured Bacteroidaceae bacterium
GCAGGAGCTTTTTCTTCTTTCTTAGCAGGAGCTTTTTCTTCTACTTTAACATCTTCTATTGCTGTTTCTACAGCAGCATTAGGTGTTTCGTCTACTTTTTTCTTCGACTTACGTCTTCGAGTAGATTTTGCCTTAGTTTCTTTAACAGTCAATAAGTTCTCGTTATAGTCAACTAATTCTATAATACACATTTCTGCATTATCACCAAGTCTATTACCTGTTCTCAAAATTCTTGTATAACCACCCGGACGGTTTGCAATCTTAGTAGATACTTCTCTAAACAATTCTGTTACTGCATACTTATCTTTAAGATAACTAAAAACTACACGTCTAGAATGAGTAGTATCATTCTTAGATTTTGTAATTAATGGTTCTACATATAATCTAAGTGCTTTTGCTTTTGCAACAGTAGTTTTAATTCTTTTATGTATGATTAGAGATGTTGCCATATTAGCAAGCATTGCTTTTCTATGAGCTGTCTTTCTCCCTAAATGATTAAATTTCTTCCCGTGTCTCATCTCTCTTTATTCTTTATCTAATTTATATTTAGCTATATCCATACCAAAATTCAAGCTATAACCAACAAGTAATTCATCTAATTCTGTTAAAGATTTTTTACCAAAGTTTCTGAATTTTAATAAATCATTCTTGTTATACTGAACTAAGTCTCCTAAGGAATCTACATCAGCAGCTTTTAAACAATTAAGTGCACGTACTGATAAGTCAAGGTCAACCAATTTTGTCTTTAAAAGTTGACGCATATGAAGTACTTCTTCGTCGAATTCTTCATTTTCTTTTCCTTCCTTATCATCAAGGGTAATTTTCTCATCAGAAAATAACATAAAATGATAAATAAGAATTTTTGCAGCTTCTTTTAAGGCATCTTTAGGAAAGATAGAACCGTCGGTTTCAATTTCCATAATAAGTTTTTCAAAATCTGTTCTTTGTTCTACACGAACATTTTCAGAATAGTATTTTACATTTCTTATTGGAGTAAAAATTGAACTTACAGGAATAATTCCTATTTCACCGGTATCTTTATCATTTTCTTCTGCAGGAACATACCCTCTTCCTTTGTCTATTTCAATATCAATTTGAAGTTTAACACCAGACTCCATATGACAAATTTCTAAATCAGGATTTAAGATTTTAAATGCTGATAGATATTTACCGAAATCACCTGCTTTTAAAACTTCTTGACCAGAAATATTAATAGTTATTCTTTCAGAGGTAGTATCTTCTAACTGATGTTTAAAACGAACTTGTTTTAAATTAAGTATAATTTCCGATACGTCCTCAATTACACCATCAATTGTAGAAAACTCGTGATCGACACCTTCTATTTTGATTGATGTAATAGCAAAGCCTTCTAAAGATGATAATAGAACTCTTCTTAATGCGTTACCTACTGTAAGTGCATATCCAGGTTCTAGTGGTCTAAATTCAAATAATCCATGAGTATCTGAAGATTCTACCATTATCACATTATCGGGTTTTTGAAATTCTAGTATTGCCATAAATAATTATTTAGAATATAATTCAACAATTAGTTGCTCTTTAATATTTTCAGGAATGTCTTCTCTTTCAGGTGCATTTAAAAATTTACCTGATACACTCTCTGCATTCCATTCTAACCAAGAATAGCTAGACACTCTTGTTCCTGCTAGTGAATCTGTAATAGCTTCAAGAGATTTAGATTTTTCTCTAACACCTACAATATCACCAGGACGTAAAGTATATGAAGGGATATTAACGATATTACCATTAACTGTAATATGTTTGTGTCCAACAAATTGACGAGCTGCTGCTCTTGTTGGAGCTATTCCTAATCTATAAACTACGTTATCTAATCTTTTTTCTAACAATTGTAATAATACCTCACCGGTAATACCTTTACTAGCAGAAGCTTTTTTAAACAAATTAGAGAATTGTTTTTCTAATAAACCATAGGTATATTTTGCTTTTTGCTTTTCTAATAATTGCAAACCATATTCAGAAGTTTTTCTTCTTCTGTTGCTACCATGTTGTCCAGGAGGATATTTCTTTTTTTCGAAATATCTATCTGGTCCATATATGGTATCGCCGAATTTTCTTGCAATCTTTGTTTTTGGTCCAATATATCTTGCCATTGTGTTAAATTTTTCTTATAATTATTATACTCTTCTTCTTTTCGCAGGACGACATCCATTGTGTGGTAATGGGGTAACATCTGTAATTTCTGTTACATCAATTCCTACACCAGAGATTGCTCTAATAGCAGATTCTCTACCTGAACCAGGTCCTTTAACAAATACTTTTACTTTTCTAAGTCCTAAATCATATGCAGTTTTTGCACATTCCTCTGCAGCTACTTGCGCAGCATAAGGAGTATTTTTCTTAGAGCCTCTAAATCCCTTCTTTCCTGCAGATGACCATGATATCACCTGTCCTACATTATTTGTCATCGAAATAATAATATTATTGAATGAAGAATGAATGTGAGCTTGTCCTAAAGCTTCAACTTTTACTACTCTCTTTTTCGACGATTTTGCATTTTTCTTTGCCATAGTCTAAATATTATTTAGTTACCTTTTTCTTACCAGCAATGGTAACTTTCTTACCTCTTCTAGTTCTCGCATTATTTTTTGTATTTTGACCTCGTAAAGGTAATCCAATTCTATGACGAATTCCTCTATAAGATGCAATATCTTGTAAACGTTTGATATTTAATTGAATTTCTGAACGAAGCTCTCCTTCAATTTTATAATCATCAGTTAATACATTACGAATATTAGACAATTGATCATCTGTCCAATCCTTCACTTTAATATCCCAATCAATCCCAGCTTTTTCTAATATATCTTGTGCAGACGATCTGCCTACTCCAAATATATAAGTTAAACTTATCTCTCCTCGTTTGTTATCAGGAATATCAACCCCAGCAATTCTAGCCATATTATTTCCTTTAAATTTATTTTTTAATTAATTAACCTTGACGTTGTTTAAATTTAGGATTCTTCTTATTAATAACGTAAACCCTTCCTTTTCTCTTGACGATTTTACAATCCTCACTTCTTTTCTTTACCGATGCTCTTACTTTCATTATTTTAAAGTTTTCCTATTTATATCTAAATGTTATTCTGCCTTTTGTTAAATCATAAGGCGACATTTCTAATTTCACTTTATCGCCGGGTAAAATTTTGATATAATGCATACGCATTTTACCAGAGATATGAGCTGTAATAACGTGCCCATTACTCAATTCTACACGGAACATAGCATTTGACAATGCTTCAATTATGGTTCCATCTTGTTCTATTGATGGTTGTTTTGCCATATTATATTATATTTTTCAATTTCTTTTTCTATTATTCCAAAGTCTGATAATATATCAGCTCTTCCATTTACAATTGCAATTGAATGTTCATAATGTGCCGATGGTTGTCTGTCTCTTGTAGAAATTGTCCAACCATCATTTGCTTGAACTATTTCTTTTTTTCCCATATTAACCATTGGCTCAATTGCTATTGTTAAACCTTCTTTAATTTTTGGTCCTCTACCTCGTTTACCATAATTTGGAACTTCTGGTTTTTCATGAAGATTTTTACCTACTCCATGACCTACTAATTCTCTAACTACACTAAAGCTATTGGTTTCGGCATGATTTTGAACTGCAAACCCAATATCTCCTATTCTGTTTCCAACCACGGCTTGTTCTATTCCTTTATACAAACTTTCTTTTGTTACTTGAAGCAATTTCTTTTCATCTTCAGAAATTTCTCCAATTCCATAAGTATAAGCAGAATCACCATGATAACCGTTTATATACACTCCACAGTCTACAGAAACAATATCGCCTTCTTGCAATTCGTAATCCGAAGGAATACCATGAACTACTTGATCGTTAATAGATATACACAAACTATTTGGATATCCATGATAATCAAGAAATCCGGGAACTCCACCATTATCACGAATAAATTCTTCGGCAATTCGGTCGAGTTCGATTGTTTTAACTCCTGGTTTAATAAACTCTACTATTGCAGCATGAGTTTTAGAAACCATTAGATTACTAATCCTTAGGAGTTCAATCTCTTCCCTTGTTTTTAAAAATATCATTATACAAAGAACATTCTATATTGCAGAACCTTGCCCACCGGCACGTCCTTTAATTCTTCCAGATTTCATTAATCCATCATAATGACGCATTAATAAATGGCTTTCAATTTGTTGCAAAGTATCTAATACAACACCTACTAAAATAAGCAATGAAGTTCCTCCATAAAACTGAGCAAACTGTGGGTTAACTCCAATTAACATTGCAAATGCAGGTAAAATTGAAATCATAGCTAAGAACATTGATCCTGGCAAAGTTATTTTAGACATAATACTGTCTAAAAATTCTACCGTTTTTTTACCCGGTTTTATACCAGGTATAAATCCGCCATTACGTTTCATATCTTCGGCCATTTGTGTTGGATTAACAATAATTGCAGTATAAAAATACGTAAATATTATAATCATTAATGCAAATGTAAAGTTATATGTGAAACCTGTAAAATCTGAAAAAGCAGTTGTAAACCAGTTTGTTTCTCCACCCGATGCAAATCCGCCAAGCATTACCGGTACAAACATTAATGCTTGTGCAAAAATAATTGGCATTACACCGGCAGCATTAACTTTTAGTGGTATGTATTGACGAACTCCTCCGTATTGTTTGTTTCCTACAACACGTTTTGCGTATTGTACAGGAATTCTTCTAACTCCTTGTACAAGCATTATTGAGAAGACAATAACTAATAGCCAAATTACAACTTCAACTAAAAACATTATTAAACCACCATTACCTTCAAGTCTTTGACCTAATTCTGCACCAAGAGCAAATGGTAATCGGGCAATAATACCAACCATAATTATTAATGATATACCGTTTCCGATACCTTTATCAGTAATTTTTTCTCCAAGCCACATAACAAATACAGTACCCGAAGTAAGTACTAATACAGATGATATTGTGAAAAATAAATCTGACATAATAAATGCACTTGGTGGTAGTTGAGCATGTAAGTTAGCTAAATAACTAGGGGCTTGCAATAACAATATAATTACAGTTAGATAACGTGTAATTTGATTAATTTTATTTCTTCCACTTTCGCCTTCTTTCTGTAATCTTTGAAAATAAGGAACTGCTATTCCCATCAATTGAATTACAATTGATGCAGAAATATAAGGCATAATTCCCAATGCAAAAACTGAAGCATTAGCAAAAGCACCACCAGTAAACATATTTAACATACTAAGTATTCCATCAGCAGTTTGTTTATGAAGATTTGCTAACTGCGTTGGGTCTATACCAGGCAATACAACAAAAGAACCTAATCTATAAATTAATAATATACCAAGTGTAAACAAGATACGAGAACGAAGCTCTTCAATCTTAAAAATATTTTTTATGGTTTCAATAAATTTCATAATTAGGTCTAATTTTTACAATAAAATAACTTTTCCGCCTTTAGCTTCAATCGATTCTTGTGCCGATTTTGAAAATTTATGAGCAGTTACTTCTAATTTCTTTGTTAATTCGCCAAATCCTAAGATTTTGATTAATTCATTTTTTGAAGCTAATCCATTCTCACGAATTATTTCAGCATCAATTTTCTCAACACCTAATTTATCGGCTAAGATTTGTAACATTCCTATATTAATAGCTTTGTACTCAACACGGTTTATATTTTTGAAACCAAATTTAGGTACACGTCTTTGAATTGGCATTTGACCACCTTCAAAACCTATTTTTTTAGAATATCCAGAACGAGATTTCTGACCATTATGTCCTCTAGTAGATGTACCACCTCTAGTTGAACCTTGTCCTCTACCAATTCTTTTTCTTGTTTTTGTAGATCCCTCTGCAGGATGTAAATTATGTAATTCCATTTCTATATTTCCTCCACTTTTACTAAATGATCAACTTTAGTAATCATACCTCTAATTACAGAATTATCTTCATGCTCAGTACTTCCACTAATTTTGTGAAGTCCTAAAGCTTCTAAAGTTCTTTTTTGACGCACTGTGCTGCCAATTTTACTTTTTATCTGTGTTACACGTAATTTTGCCATTTTTCTTTTATTTATTAACCGTTAAACACTTTATCCATACTAATTCCTCTTTGTTCTGCAACAGTATAAGCATCTCTTAGTTCGTTTAAAGCTAACATTGTTGCTTTTACTAAGTTATGATTATTTGAAGAGCCTTTGGATTTTGCTAAAACATCTTTAACTCCAACACTCTCAAGTATTGCACGCATAGCACCACCAGCTTTTACTCCAGTACCATTAGATGCTGGCTTAAGCATTACTCTTGCTCCACCATAATGTGCATCTTGTTCGTGAGGAATTGTGCCATTAATAATAGGAATTTTAACTAAATTCTTTTTAGCATCTTCTACTCCTTTTGCAATAGCAGTAACAACTTCTTTTGCTTTACCAAGTCCTACACCAACTATTCCATCTTCGTTTCCAACAACTACAATTGCAGAAAAACTAAATGTTCTACCTCCTTTTGTAACCTTAGTAACTCTATTTATTCCAACAAGACGATCTTTTAAATCTAAATCACTTGTTTTTACTTTATTAGTTTTCATCGCCATCACATTAAAATTTTAAACCAGCTTCGCGAGCTGCTTCTGCAACTGCTTTAACTCTACCATGATATAAATACCCATTTCTATCAAAAACCACATTGTTAACACCTTTTTCGGTTGCAATTTTTGCTATTTCTTCACCTACTTTTTTAGATAATTCAGTTTTGTTTAATCCTTTTTTATCTATTTTTAATGAAGATGCTGAAAATAATGTTTTTCCTTGAGAATCATCTACTATTTGAACATATACATCTTTGTTACTTCTATAGATAGATAATCTTGGTATTTCAGTAGTTCCAGAAATTTTATTTCTGATTCTTCTTTTTATTCTTAGTCTTCTACTTCTTTTACTTAGTGCCATAATCTTATCCTCCTAATTATGAAGCTGCTGTTTTACCAGCTTTTCTTCTTAGTTCTTCACCTACGTACTTAACTCCTTTACCTTTGTATGGCTCTGGTGGTCTAAACGACCTAATCTTAGCAGCCACTTGACCTACTAATTGCTTATCAATACTTTTTAATGTAATGATAGGGTTACCTCTTTTTGGAGTTTCTGCTGTAGCATCAATCTCAGAAGGTAATTGTAAATATATTGGGTGTGTATATCCTAAGCCTAATTGTAAAACATTATTTGTTTTAATTTCAGCTTTATATCCTACACCAACTAATTCTTGCTTAATTTCATATCCTGTAGAAACGCCAATAACCATATTGTTTATCAATGATCTGTATAAACCATGATAAGCTCTTGTTTGTTTATCTTCGTTTTCTCTTATAAAAATAGCTTGATTGTCTTTTATCTCTACTTTAATAACCGGTGCAACTTGTTGTTCAAGTTCTCCTAGTTTTCCTTTAACCTTTACTAAGTTATCTGTAGATACTTCTACTGTAACTCCTTCGGGTATTCCTATTGGTAAATTTCCTATTCGTGACATCTGTAAACTGTTTTTAATAAATATAACACAATACTTCACCACCAATATTTAGGTTTCTTGCTTCTTTATCTGTAACAACACCTCTTGATGTTGATAAAACAGCAATTCCTAAACCGTTTAATACTCTTGGTAGTTCAGTTTTACCTACATACTTTCTTAGTCCCGGTTTACTAACACGAATCATCTTTTTGATAGCAGAAACTTTTGTTTCAGGATGATATTTAAGTGCAATTTTAATAAATCCTTGCACTCCGTCATCAACAAATTTATAATTCAGTATATACCCTTTGTCGTGCAATACTTTTGTCATTTCCTTCTTAAGGTTCGATGCAGGAATCTCTACGACCTTATGTCTAGCCATCACGGCGTTCCTTATTCGAGTTAAATAATCTGCAATTGGATCAGTCATTTCTTATCCTTTAATTTAATTATATTTTTTACCAACTGGCTTTTTTAACGCCTGGTATTAAACCTTGCGATGCCATTTCTCTAAATTGTATTCTACTAATTCCAAACTGTCTCATATAACCTTTTGGTCTTCCGGTTAAACTACATCTGTTGTGTAATCTTACTGTTGAAGAGTTTCGAGGTAATCTTGCTAAAGCTTGAAAATCGCCTTCTTCCTTAAGTTTTGCTCTTTTTTCAGCAAATCGCTCTACCATTTTAGCGCGTTTTACTTCGCGAGCTTTCATTGATTCTTTTGCCATAAAACTACGCTTTTTTAATATTTTTAAATGGTAATCCAAATTCTTTTAGAAGTGCATAACCTTCTTCGTCTGTGTTTGCAGTTGTTACGAAAGTTACTTGCAATCCCATAATTTTACTTACCTTGTCTAAATCTATTTCAGGGAAAATTATTTGTTCTTGTATTCCAAGAGTATAATTTCCTTTTCCATCAAATTTATATGCAATTCCTCTAAAGTCTCTTACTCGTGGAATAGCAACGGCAACAAGTCTTTCTAAAAACTCATACATACGTTTTCTTCTTAAAGTAACCATAACTCCAATAGGAACATGTTTTCTTAATTTAAAATTTGATATATCTTTTTTAGATAATGTAGATACACTTTTTTGTCCTGTAATAGAAGTTAATTCTGTAATTGCTACATCAATTAATTTTTTATCAGTAATTGCCTGACCAATACCTTGGTTTATAACAATTTTTTCTAATCTAGGCACTTGCATTATTGAAGAATATTTAAATTCTTTCATTAATGTAGGTATTATCTCACTATCGTATTTAGCTCTGTATGTTGGTGTATATTCCATTATTTAATTTCCTCCCCTGATTTTTTAGAGTAGCGAACTAATTTATTTTTATCGTTTAATCTTCTACCTATTTTTGTTGGTTTTCCTGATTTAGGATCGGCAACTAAAAGGTTTGAAATATGTATCGGAGCTTCTTGCTCAATAATACCACCTTGTGGATATGCAGAGTTTGGTTTAGTATGTTTTTTAACCATATTAATACCTTCTACAATAGCACGTTCTTTTTGCTTAAATACTTCAAGAACTTTACCTTTTTGTCCTTTATCTTCTCCAGATATAACAACAACGGTATCTCCTTTTTTTATATGAAATTTTCTGTTCATAATAATCTTTTTATAATACCTCCGGTGCTAATGAAACAATTTTCATAAATTTTTTCTCTCGCAATTCTCTTGCAACAGGTCCAAAAATACGTGTTCCTCTAATTTCACCTGCAGTATTTAATAATACACATGCGTTCTCATCAAATCTAATGTATGATCCATCAGATCTTCTTATCTCCTTCTTTGTGCGAACAATTACAGCTGTTGATACAGTACCTTTTTTCACTTCTGAATTTGGTAAAGCTTTTTTAACTGTAACAACAATTTTGTCACCTACAGAAGCGTATCTTCTTCCTGTTCCACCAAGAACACGAATTGTTAATACTTCTTTGGCTCCACTGTTGTCTGCAACCTCTAATCTACTTTCTTGTTGTATCATGATTATTTAGCCCTTTCAAGAATTTCAACTAATCTCCAATTTTTTCTCTTACTTAATGGACGTGTCTCCATTATCTTAACCGTATCACCCACTCCTGAATCGTTTTTCTCATCATGTGCTACAAATTTTGTAGTTTTATTGATAAACTTTCCATAAATTGGATGTTTCTCTTTTCTTCTCACAGCAACAACTATAGATTTTTCCATACTGTTGCTTACAACAACACCTATACGTTCTTTTCGAAGATTTCTAGTTTTCTCTTCCATCTTTCAACAATTTATTTATCTTCCTTCAATTGTCTGCTCCTTAACTCTGTTTTTAAGCGAGCAACATCTTTTTTAATTTCACCAATCTTATTAGGGTTATCTAACGGAGATACTGCATGATTTATCTTCATCTTTGTTAAATCAGATTTAGTAGCCTCTATTTTTTCAATAACCTCTGCTGTAGTTAATTCTCTTATTTCAGAATTTTTCATCTTTCTACTTTTTTATTTTATTCAACGTAATCACGTCTTACAATAAATTTTGTTTTTACAGGGAATTTTTGTGCAGCTAATCTTAAAGCTTCTTTTGCTATTTTAAAAGGAACTCCTTCTGCTTCTATTAAAACTCTACCTGGACTAACTGGAGCAACAAATCCTTCTGGTGCACCTTTTCCTTTACCCATTCTAACCTCTGCAGGTTTCTTGGTAATAGGTTTGTCAGGAAAAATACGAATCCAAATCTGTCCTTCTCTCTTCATATAACGTGTTACCGCCTGACGAGCAGCTTCAATCTGTCTTCCTGTTATCCATTTTTCTTCTAATGACTTAATGCCAAAGGAACCAAAAGATAATTGATTTCCTCTTTGAGCAAGACCTTTCATCTTGCCTTTTTGCATTCTCCTATATTTCGTCTTTTTAGGCTGTAACATAATTATTTTCTTTTTCTTCTGTTATTCGATTTGAATTTATTTTGTTTTTGTCCAATATTTGGAGATAAATCTCTTTTTCCGAATACTTCGCCTTTAAAAATCCAAACTTTAATTCCTATTAAACCTGTTTTTGTTAAAGCTTCGCCAAGTGCGTAATCAATGTCTGCTCTAAGTGTATGCAATGGAATTCTTCCTTCTTTATACATCTCAGAACGTGCCATTTCAGCTCCGTTTAATCTACCAGATATTTGCACTTTAATTCCTTCTGCTCCCATTCTCATGGTTGAAGCAATTGCCATTTTAATTGCTCTTCTAAAAGCAATACGTCCTTCTAACTGACGTGCAATATTATTTGCTACAACTAAAGCGTCTAGTTCAGGTCTTTTAATTTCATATATATTAATCTGAACTTCTTTACCTGTAATTTTCTTTAATTCTTCTTTAAGCTTGTCAACTTCTTGACCACCTTTTCCGATAATTATACCAGGTCTAGCAGTATTTATTGTTACAGTTATCAATTTCAAAGTACGCTCAATAATAATTCTAGAAACTCCAGCTTTTACTAATCTTACTCTAAGATATTTTCTAATGCTATTGTCTTCAAAAATTTTCTCAGCATATTTTCTTCCACCATACCAATTAGAATCCCATCCTTTGATATATCCAAGTCTATTACTTATAGGATTAATTTTCTGTCCCATCTCTATGCGTCTTTATTAGTTAAACTGTCAATAATTAATGTAACATGGTTAGATCTCTTACGAATTCTGTGAGCTCTTCCTTGTGGTGCAGGTTGAACTCTTTTCAACATTCTTCCTGAATCTACAAATAATTCTTTCACAAATAATTCGCTATCTTCTATTCTAACACCTTCGTTTTTCTGCTGCCAATTAGCAATTGCAGATTTTAATAGTTTTTCTAGTCTTCCAGAAGCTTCTTTTGGACTAAAATGTAGAATATCTAAAGCTTTGTTAACTTCTACCCCTCTAATCTGGTCAGCAACAAGTCTCATTTTTCTAGGAGACGTAGGACAATTATTCAACTTAGCCATGTAAGTTGTTTTCTTAATTTCCTTAATGCTTTCCGCTCTATTTCGTTTTCTTGCACCCATATCTTATCTCTTATTTTCTTTTACTACCAGCATGTCCTCTAAAAAGTCTTGTTGGAGAAAATTCTCCTAACTTATGACCTACCATATTCTCTGTAATATATACCGGAATAAATTTATTTCCATTGTGAACTGCAATAGTATGACCTACAAAATCGGGTGTAATCATTGATCTTCTCGACCATGTTTTGATTACTGTTTTCTTTCCCGACTCATTCATATCTGATACTCGTTTCTCTATCTTATAGTCAACGAATGGTCCTTTTTTCAACGATCTACTCATATCTTACTATTTTTTTCTGCGTTCAATAATTAATTTAGAAGAAGCTTTATTCTTATCTCTAGTTTTGTAACCTTTAGCAGGTAATCCTTTTCTAGAACGTGGATGTCCACCAGAGGCTCTTCCTTCACCACCACCCATTGGGTGATCTACTGGGTTCATTACAACACCTCTTACTCTTGGTCGTCTTCCTAACCATCTTGATCTACCTGCTTTACCAGATTTGATAAGAGAGTGATCAGGGTTTGAAACAGTTCCGATTGTAGCTCTACAAGTACTAAGTACTTTTCTAACCTCACCAGATGGCATTTTAAGAGTTGAATATTTTCCATCTCTAGAAACTAAAGATGCATAAGATCCTGCACTTCTTGCTAAAACACCGCCTTTATTTGGTTGTAATTCAATATTATGAACAACTGTTCCTAATGGAATATCTGATAAAAACAATGTGTTTCCAACATCAGGTTGTGCTTTTTTTCCTGATAGAACTTCTTGTCCTACTTGAATTCCGTTTGGAGCAATAATATATTTCTTTTCTCCGTCAGCATATATAAGTAGTGCAATTCTAGCAGATCTGTTAGGATCATACTCAATTGAACTCACTTTGGCTGTAATATCATCTTTATTACGTTTGAAGTCGATGATTCTATACTGTCTTTTATGACCACCACCGATGTAACGCATTGTCATTTTTCCTTGATTATTTCTACCTCCAGATTTTCTGTTAGCAGTAAGCAAAGATTTCTCAGGTACTGATTTAGTAATATCATCAAATGTACCTATGGTCTTATGTCTCTGACCGGGTGTAACCGGTTTAAATTTTCTAACTCCCATTTTTCTTAAATATTACTATAAAAATCTATTGCATCTCCATCAACAAGAGTTACAACCGCTTTTTTATATGAATTTGTTTTTCCCGAAATCATACCTGTTTTTGTGTATCTGCTTTTATTTTTACCACCATAAACCATTGTGTTTACAGATGAAACAGTTACGCCATACATTTCTTCTACAGCTCCTTTAATCTGAATTTTATTGGCTTTTTTATTCACAATAAAACTATAACGATTTAAAGTTTCTGCTTGTTGAGTGTATTTTTCAGTTACAACTGGTTTTATAAGTATCTCCATCACTAATCCTCCTATTTATTGTACAATTCATTCAATTTATCAATTGCACTTTCCACAAAAATCAGTTTCGATGCATCGGTTATTTCATAGGTATTAAGCTGTGAAACATGTGTTACATCAAACCCTCTCAAATTTCGAGCTGACAAATATACATTATTATTTGTTTCTGATAAAACTAATAATAACTTTTTGTCTTCTATTTTAAGATTATTTTTAATCTCAATTATATTTTTTGTTTTAGGAGCTTCAAAATTGAAATCTTCTACAACAAGAATATTATTATTTTTTGCTTTATAAGATAATGCAGATTTTCTTGCTACAGTTTTTAATTTTTTATTTAATTTAAAACTATAATCTCTTGGTTCTGGTCCGAAAGCACGTCCTCCACCTCTTAATACTGGTGATTTTATGCTACCCATACGTGCAGTACCTGTACCTTTTTGTTTTTTAACTTTACGAGTACTTCCTGAGATTTCTGCTCTTTCTTTAGATTTATGTGTTCCTTGACGTTTGTTAGCCATATATTGCTTCACATCAAGATAAACAGCATGCTCGTTTGGTTCAACACCAAAGATTGAGTCTTGTAAGTCAATCTTTTTTCCTGTGTCTTTACCATCTATGTTATATACTACTGCTTCCATTATTTCTCAACTATTATGTATGAACCTTTTGGACCTGGTACAGAACCTTTTACTAAAAGTAAATTCTTTTCTGCATCTATCTTCATCACTTTAAGGTTTAAAACCTTAACTCTATCGCCACCTGTTCTACCGGCCATTCTCATTCCTTTAAATACTCTTGAAGGATCTGAAGAAGCTCCTAAAGAACCTGGTGCTCTCAAACGGTTATGTTGTCCGTGAGTTGCATCGTTTACGCCTCTAAAGTTGTAGCGTTTCACAACTCCTTGAAAACCTTTTCCTTTTGAAATCCCTGTTACATCTACCCAAGCATCATCTTTAAAGATATCCACAGAAATAGTATCACCTAATTTCCATTCTTCTTTATAATTATTGAATTCTGCTAAAATTCTTTTAGCTGATGTTTTAGCTTTCTTGAAATGTCCAAGAAGTGGTTTATTGGTGTTTTTTTCTTTAGCTTCACCATAACCAATCTGTAGTGCATTATAGCCATCAGTCTCGTCAGTCTTTATCTGTGTAACAACACAGGGACCAAGCTCTAAAACAGTGCATGGAGTATTTTCTCCCTCGGCACTGAAGATGGATGTCATTCCTATCTTTTTTCCTATTAATCCTGGCATATTATTAAATTTATTAAACTTTAATTTCTACTTCTACTCCACTTGGCAATTCTAACTTCATTAAAGCATCAATTGTTTTTGATGTTGAACTATAGATATCCAACAATCTTTTGTGAGATGCTAACATAAATTGCTCACGTGATTTTTTGTTTACGAAAGTTGCTCTTAAAACAGTAAATATTCTTTTGTGTGTAGGAAGTGGAATTGGACCACTAACAATAGCACCAGTTTGTTTAACTGTTTTAACAATCTTTTCGGCTGATTTGTCAACCAAATTATGATCGTAAGATTTTAACTTTATTCTAATTTTCTGATTCATTATTATAATCTTTTATGCTCGTCCTTCAATTATTTCTTTTGCTAAATCACTACTTACTTTGCTATAGTTAGAGAACTCCATTGTAGAAGTTGCTCTACCTGATGTAATAGTACGTAATGCTGTTACGTATCCAAACATTGATGATAAAGGCACTTTAGCTTTTACGACTTTAGCTCCTCCTCTATCGTCCATTCCTTCTATTTGACCTCTTCTTCTATTGAAATCTGCAATAACATCTCCCATATAATCTTCTGGAGTAACAACTTCTACTTTCATTATTGGCTCCATAATTACTGGGTTTGCTTTTTTAGCAGAAGCTTTAAAAGCTTGTCTTGCACAAATTTCAAACGATAATTGATCTGAATCTACTGCATGAAATGAACCGTCAATTAAGGTTACTTTTAAACTATCTATTTCGTAGTTTGCAAGTGGTCCGTTTAACATTGCTTGTGTAAAACCTTTTTCAATTGAAGGGATATATTCTTTAGGAACATTTCCTCCTTTTATTACGTTTACAAATTCAAGACCTGCTTTTCCATCAGTACGTGGTTCAACTTTCACAACGATATCGGCAAATTTACCTCTACCACCAGATTGTTTCTTAAATACTTCTCTGTGATCAACCGCTGTTGTGATTGCTTCTTTGTAATTAACTTGTGGCTGTCCTTGATTACATTCAACTTTAAATTCTCTTTTAAGTCTATCAATAATAATCTCAAGGTGTAATTCGCCCATTCCACTAATAATAGTTTGACCTGAGTCTTCGTCAGTTCTAACTTTAAAAGTTGGATCTTCTTCAGCTAATTTCTGAAGTGCAATACCTAATTTATCTACGTCCTTTTGTGTTATTGGCTCAATTGCTATTCCAATCACAGGATCGGGGAAGCTCATTGATTCTAACACAATTGGATTTTTTTCGTCTGTTAAAGTATCTCCTGTTCTAATCTTTTTAAATCCAACTGCTGCACAAATATCGCCTGCTCCAATTTCTTCTCTTGGATTTTGCTTATTTGCATGCATTTGGTAAAGTCTGGAAATTCTTTCTTTTTTACCTGTACTAACATTTAAAACATGAGACCCTGCTTTTAATACTCCTGAATATACTCTAACAAATGCTAATCGACCAACAAATGGGTCGGTAGCAATTTTAAATGCTAAAGCAGATAATGGTTCTTTGTCGCTTGGTTTTCTTATCTCTATTTCACCTGTTTTTGGATTTTCTCCTTCAACACTTTCTATATCTAAAGGACTTGGCATTAATGCAGCAACTGCATCAAGTAAACGCTGAACTCCTTTATTTTTGAATGCTGAACCACACATAACAGGTATGAATGTTCTATTAATTACTGCTTTTCTAGTAACAGCTAAAAATTCATCTATTGTAATTGAATCTGGATCATCGAAATACCTTTCTAATAATTCGTCATCAGATTCTGCAATTGTTTCTACTAATTTCTCTCTCCATTCATCAACAGTATCAACTAGGTCTTCTGGTACATCAACATAGTCGTACGAAACGCCTGTTTTGTCGTCACCTTTCCAAACAATTGCTCTATTTTCTAATAAATCTACAATACCAATAAAATCATCTTCTGCTCCAATTGGTATTTGTAGTGGAATTGCATTTGCACCTAATCTTTCTTTTATTTGCTCAACAACTCCAAAGAAATCGGCCCCTGTTCTATCCATTTTATTAACGAATGCTATTCTAGGCACATTATAAGTATCGGCTTGTCTCCATACAGTTTCTGATTGTGGTTCTACACCACCAACTGCACAAAAAACAGCAACAGCTCCATCAAGAACACGTAAAGAACGTTCTACTTCTACAGTAAAATCTACGTGACCTGGAGTATCAATTATATTAATCTTATGCTCTATATCTTTATATTTCCAAAAAGTTGTAGTAGCAGCAGATGTAATTGTAATTCCTCTTTCTTGCTCCTGTTCCATCCAATCCATAGTGGCAGCACCATCATGAACTTCCCCAATCTTATGAGTAATACCTGTATAATAAAGAACTCGCTCAGTTACTGTTGTTTTACCAGCATCAATATGAGCCATTATCCCTATATTTCTAGTATATTTTAAATCTTTACTCATTCCTTCTATCTATCTACAGGATTATTAATTAAAATCTAAAATGAGAGAAAGCTTTGTTAGCTTCTGCCATTCTGTGCATATCTTCTTTTTTCTTGAAAGCGCCACCCTCTTCTTTGTAAGCAGCCATAATTTCATCAGCTAATCTTTCGCTCATTTTTTTACCGCTTCTTTTACGAGCAAACATAATAACAAATTTCATTGCCATAGTTAACTTCTTATCAGAACGAACTTCCATTGGTACTTGAAATGTTGCTCCACCAATTCTACGGCTTTTAACCTCAACAGATGGTGTTACATTTTCAAGTGCTTTACGCCAGTAATCTATTGGTGTAACACCTTCTTCTTTATTACGCTTTTCAATAATATCTAAAGCATCATAAAAGATGTTATACGAAATACTTTTTTTACCGTGAAGCATTAAGTTATTTACGAATTGAGTAACCTTTGTATCACCAAATTTTGGATCTGGTAATAATATACGTTTTTTTGGTTTTCCTTTTCTCATCTCTTTTACTTTTTATTTTTTCGGACGTTTTGTTCCATACTTAGATCTACGTTGTGTTCTTCCATCAACGCCAGAAGTATCTAATGCACCTCTTACTACGTGATATCTTACACCTGGTAAATCTTTTACTCTTCCTCCTCTAATCAATACAATAGAGTGTTCTTGTAGGTTATGACCTTCGCCTCCAATATAAGCGTTCACTTCTTTCCCGTTTGTTAATCTAACTCTGGCAACTTTTCTCATTGCTGAATTAGGTTTTTTTGGTGTTGTTGTATAAACACGAACACAAACTCCACGACGCTGAGGACATGAATCTAAAGCTGGAGACTTACTTTTTTCGTTAACCCTCACTCTTCCTTTTCTTACTAATTGCTGTATAGTCGGCATATATTATACTTTATTAAACAATATTTTTCTAATTTGGTCTGCAAAAGTATAGTTATTTTTTTTTTTAAACAACTAATTGTTAGTTTTTTTTCTGATATGTTTTAAATTCTTTGTTTTACTAAGCAAAACGGTCGTTTTAATACACGACTATATTAAAATTAGTTATGAAAGTAAATATTTTTTTTTAAAAAAAAAATATCGTATAGTGAAAAACTATGTGGTTTGAGTATATTAAAAAGAAATGCCTAAAATAACAATGTCATCAATTTGTTTATAATCGGCTTTCCATTTTTCAAATTCTTGTTCTATTAAATTCTTTTGTTCTAACATATTATATGTGCTTGTATCTAATAGTAATTGTTTAAATCTTTTTGCTTTATATTTTTTGTTTTCTTCACCTCCCATTTGGTCTTGAAAACCATCGGAATACAAATAAATCTTATCTCCTAGTTCTATTTTGACGCTATTATCTGTAAAGCTTTTTTCTTTTCTATGAATTCCTATTGGCATTCTATCAGCTTTATATTCAATTAGTTCGTTGTTTCTTATTAAAACTAAAGAATTATGAGCTCCTGAATATTGAAGTTCTTTAGTTTTGGTGTTATATGCACAAAGTGCGATATCCATTCCATCTTTTTGTTCTCCTTTTTTTCCTGTTTGATGCAATGCTCTTTTAACTTCGTCTCTCATTAAATTTAAAACTTGCGAAGAGCTTGTAACTGCTTGTTTTCTA
Source organism: uncultured Bacteroidaceae bacterium (assembly GCA_964603745.1). Lineage (GTDB taxonomy): Bacteria > Bacteroidota > Bacteroidia > Bacteroidales > JAFGXI01 > CAZRWZ01. Next base: position 27,694 of record CAZRWZ010000002.1, read on the forward strand.
ATAATATTATCTAAAAAGCTTGCTCCTAGCATACTCATAAATGCACCCGGAACACCATGACCAGTGCAGTCTACTGCTGCAAAAACTATAAAATCATTAATTTTTCGGATATAATAAAAATCGCCGCTTACAATATCTCTTGGTTTAAAAATAACAAAAGAATCTGAAAAGTTATCTTTAAAATAGTTTTCGGTAGGTAAAAGAGCTTTTTGTATTTTGCTAGCATAAATAATACTTTTTGTTATATGGCTATTTTTTAATTCAATTTCTTTTTGACTTTCTCTTAATTGAATATTCATTTTTTTCTTTTTTATAAAAAGACGTAGTAAAAAAATGGCTAAAAGAAGAACTATACTTATTCCTAATATTAATATAAATGTAATTTTCTTTTGTTGAGAAATTATCTTTTTATTTTGTTTAATTTCCATTTCACTTAACTTGGTTTTAATTTGAAGCCCCTCAATTTTATTATTTTTTTCAATTGTTGCAATCTCAAGTTCTTCTACACTGTCTTTGGTTTCTTCTAAATCTGTAATTGTGCTATCAAGTATTGTTTTTGTTTCGGTTAACTGATGTTTTTTTATTTTTAATGTTTTATTTGTGTGATTAAGTTTTTTTATTGTTGCTTCTTTTACTTTTTTCTCGTTAGAGTACTTTTGTTTATACAGCCCCATTTCTTCTTCTACATAGCCATCTTTTAAATCTATATATTTTTTTAAGTAAATATTTGCCGATTTGTATTTAACTATACTTTCGTATGTTTTTACTAAAGCATTATAATTTGTTAAAATTAAATCTTTGTCTTTTTTATCATCTGTATTTTTTAAACTCAACTCAAAATTTTGCTTTGCTTTGCTATACTTACCCATTTTATAGCAGGTAGAACCTAAATTATAATAGGCTTCGGCTATATTAATTGATTTACCGGAGTTTATTCTTAGTTTTAATTCTTTATCGAAATATTTAATTGATCTTGAATAATTTTTTATCCAATAATAATATCTTGCATAACTATTATATGCATATATCTGATAATCAACTTCTTTTTCTTTTATAGATAGTTTTTCTAGTTCTTTAATATAATTTAAACATTTACGAGGATTGTCTTTTATGGTTTTTTCAATTAACCCTTTATAAACATCTAACTGTTTATTTGAATTTGCTTTTGTACTCTGATTTTTTGAGGTGTTCTGTGCTATTACATTATTATTTGTAACAATAAAAAGCACAAGAGTAAAACTAAATGTAAATAATAATTTAAACATATATTTTAATAGTGTAAGTTTATAACAATATATTATACCAATTATACATTAATATTGTTATACTACAAAAATATAAAATTGTTATAGTTTTTTTACCAAATACAGAACATAAATTTTATCCGAAATGGATATATACCTAAACCACATAGCTTTTAAGGTTTTCTACTTTTTCTTTTTTATTTGTTTAATATAATTTAATTGCAAAATTACCGATACTTACAATTTTAAACTCTAAAATAATAAATCTGCATAAATCCCCAAAAAGATAAATGGATTGGGTATAACATAGCAATAGCATTGTGAAATATATTAAAATTCACAACAATTTGTACAATTGTATCTTTTTGTACAATCTTCATTTTTTATGAGCTTGTTAATATCGTAAATTTGTTTTTAGATACAAAAACCATAAAATATGAAAAATTTAATATTTGCCTTATTTTTTCTATTTACTTACCAATTATTTGGTCAAGCACCGCCAAACGATAATCCTTGTGACGCTATAACTTTAACAGTAGATGCATCTTGTAATTATATTACAAATACAACATTAAATAGTACCGCATCAGGAGTAGATAATCCATCTTGTTCATATTCAGGCTTTAATGGAAATGATGTATGGTTTCAAGCAACAGTACCGGCTTCTGGAAATATGTTAATTCAATTAATATCAACAGATATGTATAATATGGGGATAGCAGTTTATACAGGTAACGATTGCAACAATATAAGCTTAAATGACGAAATATTATGCAATATGGCAATGTATATGTCTAATCCACCATATGTTGCTCCAATAAATTCATTAATGGGCTTAGCCGGACAAAATGTATTTATCAGAATTATGCAACCTGATAATTATAATTATGGAGCTTTTGATATCTGTACTTATGAAACATCGGGTTTAGTAGCAGCAGATTCAACCATTTACACACCTCAACAATTAGTTGAAGATGTTCTTGTTACGGGTTGTTTAGAAGCTTTTAATGTAACATATACTGGATCTGATGCAGCAATAGGTTATTATATTGGAGGAAATGAATTAGGTTTTAATAATGATAATGGAATAATTTTAAGTACCGGAAAAGTTACTGATTGTGCAGGACCAAATACAGAAACCAGTATTTCTACTGATTTTTATTTAAGTGGAAGTTCTTTGTTTAATTCATTTACAAACGAAACAACTTTCGATCCGATAATCCTAGAATTCGATTTTATACCATCTTCTGACACATTAAGTTTTAAGTATATTTTTGCTTCAGATGAATATCCCGAATTTGTAAATGATATTTATAATGATGTTTTTGCATTTTTCTTATCAGGACCAAATCCGACAGGAGGAACTTATACTGATGAAAACATCGCATTAATACCTGGAACAAATACTCCTGTTGCAATTAATAGTGTAAATAATGGAAATGTTAGTTCAGGTGTATCAACAGGTCCTTGTGAAAATTGCCAATATTATGTAGATAATTATCAAGGAACAGCATTTGAATACGATGGTTATACAACACCTTTAACGGCTACAGCATTGGTAATACCTTGCCAAACATATCATATTAAATTAGCAGTAACCGATGTTGGTGATGGCATTTATGATGCAGCTGTATTAATTGAAGCTGGTAGTTTTTCTTCTGGTGGTGATATTAATGCAAGTCATCATTCATCTTATGGAACAAACCCAAATATTGTTTACGAAGGTTGCGAAAATTATTGGATTTTTAATAAAGTTGATAGTACTTTATTAGACGATTCTATTTACGTTGATATTCAAGTATCAGGTACAGTTGACATAAATAACGATATTAGCTCTGTACCTTCATCATTTTGGATATTGCCTGGGCAAATGGCTGATACTTTTTATTATGATGTAAATATGGATTATATAACAGAAGGAACAGAGTATTTAATTGTTTCTGTTATAAATGGTTGTCCTTGCAACACATCTTTTAGTAATGATACTATTTGGGTTTATGATAACTTAGAATTAAACCCTGTTATTAGTCCCGACACAACAATTTGTGTTGGAGATTCTGCAACAATAAACATATCCGTTAATCCTGATTTACCTACAGATTTTGTTACATATTCTTGGAGTATATCGGGAACAAATACGTCTATAACAGTATCCCCAACAGATACAACAAGCTATTATGTTACGATAACTCAAACTTGTGCCGAAGATACGGTTTTGTCCTGCACAATTAACCCTGTATATTGTGGTTTTTCTGTTGATATGAATTCTGACACGATTTGCGAAGGCGATTGTAGCAATTTAACCGCTACAATTGCAACGCAAGGTTTAGCTCCATATAGTTATACTTGGAGTAATTCTAATTTATCAGGACCCGGACCCCATAATTTATGCCCTACAACAACTACAATATATTCTGTTACAGTAACCGACGATTCAGGAGATACTGCTTCGGCAAGCGGAATTATATATGTAAATCCTTTACCTGTAGCTTCTGCAGCAAGTAATAGTCCTGTTTGTGATGGTAATATATTAAGTTTTAATGGAGGTTCAGATGGATTAACTTATACTTGGACAGGACCAAACGGATTTTCTAACACAAGTCAAAACCCTTCTTTAACAGCAGATTTATCAATGTCGGGAACATACACTTTAATTGTTAACGACCCTAATAACTGCTACGATACTACCACAACCGATGTTGTTATTAATCCAAATTACTCTTTAACAGAAGATGTAGAAATTTGTTATGGAGAATCCTACACCTTTCACGATGGTGTAACGCATACAAATATCACATCAAACGAAAGTTATAATAGCAATTTAACATCTATTTCGGGTTGCGATAGCATTATTACAACAAATATTTCGATTATACCTATTTTAACATCTACAATAGACACAGCAATGTGCGAAGGCAGTGTGTTTATCTCAAATCAAGGAAACACATACTCATCAACAGGTACTTACATCGAAACTTATACATCTTCATTATCTTGTGATAGTATTATTACAATCAACATAACAGTTTACCCAAATCCAACACCTGTAATTATCGGAGATTTAGATATTTGTGAAGGAGAACACACCACTTTATCATTAAGTAGTTTGTACAGTTCTTATTCTTGGAGTGATTCTTCTACAACACCATCTATAAGTATTAACACAGCAGACTTATATACTGTTTATGTAACTACAAATTTTGGTTGCACAGGAAATGCATCTGCAAATGTAAACGTATACCCAAATCCAACTCCTACAATAACAGGTATTTTAAATATCTGTTTGGGAGAACAAACTACCTTAAATGCCGGACAAGGATACTCATCATATCATTGGAGTAATGGTACAGGGTATCAAATTATAAACACGGGTAATGCAGGCATATATAGTGTTACCGTAAGCGATGCCAATTCTTGTAAAGGAATAGCAAGTGTAGAATTAAATGTTGATGAAGTAAAGATTGTTGCATCAAGTAATCAAATAATTTGTAATGGGGAAAATGTAATTCTTAATGCAACAATAACATCAGGAATATCGCCATATAACTATTATTGGAGCACTAATGAACATACGCCATCAATTATTGTATCGCCTCATACTCAAACAAGTTACCATATATATATTGTTGATTCTCTGGGTTGTGTAAGTAATACAGAAACAATAGTTATTGATGTGTCAACCGAAGTTATATTACAAACATTTAGCAATAGAGATACTGTATGCCCCGGCGAGGCAGTTATAATAAGTAATTATATTTCTGGAGGAATGTCGCCTTATTCATTATATAATCAATATGGAGATATTATTTCAACAAATACTACTGTTTATCCGAATATGACCGAAACCTACGATTTTACTGTTATAGATGCTTGTAATGCTACTTCAAGCGATAATATTACAATTTACACTTATCCTATACCACCTTTAAGTTTTTCGGCAGATGTTTTAGAGGGTTGCCCACCTTTAACTGTACATTTTAATTTAAATGAATTTGATAATAACAATCAATACATATGGGATTTTGATGATATTAATGAAAATAATCTTTCTTTAGATGTAAATCCAACACATATTTTTACAACAGCAGGTTTTTATGATATTTCTGTTCAAACAACAGATGAACACGGTTGTAAAAATCAGCTTACTTTAGAAAAGTTAATACATATATTTCCGAGTCCTAAAGCAAAATTTGATATTTTACCAGATGTTGTAAGCATTGTAGAACCAACATTATATTTTGATAATTATTCTGAAAATGCAACAAATTTTGTTTGGAGTTTTGACGATCAAGACTCTTCATATCTTTATGAGCCAAGTCATACTTACAATAATATAGGCACTTATAATGTAGTATTAATTGCAATAAACGAATATGATTGTCGTGATACGGCTGAGCATCTTGTAAAAGTAGAAGATATTTGTACTTTATATGCTCCTTCGGCTTTTTCACCTGATGGTGATAGAATTAATGATGAGTTTTTTGTTGTAGGAACAGGCATAGATTTAGATAACTTTAGTTTAACAATTTATGATCGTTGGGGAGAAATAATTTGGCAAACAGATGATATTTACGAACACTGGAAAGCCTATGCAAAAGGTGGAGATAAAAAAGCACAAAATGGTAGCTATGTTTGGAAAGTTGTGTATAAAGATTATAAAAATGTTGAGCATACAAAATCAGGGATAATAACAATAATAAACTAATTTTTTCATAGTAGATGAGTACCAATGTTGCCCGACTGATTTTTTTCAGTCGGGTTTTTTGTTGAAAAAGTTTTTTTTATCGTATCTTTGAATAAGTAAGATTCTTATGACTAAAAAAAAAATTTACATATTATTTTTAATATTTATATTTATACAAAATATAACAAGTCAAACAAAAGAGATTGACAGTTTATTGCTGTTATTATCGAAACCAAATATTGACAGCACATTAATATATGTAGATTTAGGCAAACAATATTACAAAACACACGATTACAATAAATCTATTGTATGTTTTTCTAAATCGTTAGATTGGTATAAAAAATGCGATAAAATAGATGATAAAACTACAGACGCTAAAATATTTTTAAACAATGCATTAGGTATTTTATATTTTAGTTATGTAGAAGATTATAACAAATCTTTAAAATATTATACAAACGCATTAGAATTAGTTCAGCAACAAAAAAAAGATTCTTTAAGAATATCTTCGTTGTATAATAATATTGGTATAACATATGCCAGTTTAAATAATACTAATAAAGCATTAGAATTTTTGCTAAAATCAGAAAAATTAGGACGTAACAAGGATAATGCGTTAATTTATAGTAATATTGGAGAACTCTATTTAAAAAAACAAGATTATAATAATGCAATAAAATATTTGAATAAAGCAGCTAAGATAAAAGAACTTGATAAAAAAGCACTTGCAAATACATATAACAGTTTGGCAAAATATTATATTAATTTTGACAGTATAGAAATAGCTAAAAATTATATTAATAAATCTATAAGCATATCTGAAAGAAACACATTAATTACATCGCTTAAAGAGAGTTACTTTTTATATTCAAAAATTTATTCAAAACAAAACAATATTGAATTACTAAAAAAATACAATAATTTATATTTATCGTTAAGCGATTCTATACTCAATAAAAAAAGCTTACAAATACTAAGCGAAACTAAAATAAAATTTGATGCAAAGACAAAAGAAAATGCCTTGTTAAAAACAGAAAAAAAACTGGAACTTGAAAAAATAGCTTCGCAAAAATTTAGAATACAGGTGTTGATAGTAGGTATAGTATTAATTTTTATTTTCTTAATTATCTTTTTTGTTCAATATAGAAAACAAATAATTGCAAATAAGATATTGGTTAAACGTAATATCGAGGTAGTTAAAATAGAAAAAGAAAAAGAATTAGCACAATTAAAAAGCGACGATGAAAACAACAAATATATAAGTTCTAATTTAGAGGATAATCAAAAACAAGATATTGTTAATAAGATACATAACTTAATGGGGAATGAAAAATTATATTTAAATCCAGAGTTTACATTATCAGAATTAGCAAAAAAAATAAATATAAGCAGAACTTATGTTTCGCAAGTAATAAACGAACATTATGAATGCAATTTTAAAACATTTATAAATGATTACAGAATAAAAGAAGCCCGACGTTTATTATCTAATCCTAAAAACAATAATATTACAATTGAAGCAATAGCAAATAAGGTTGGCTTTAAATCTAAAACATCATTTAATAATGCTTTCAAAAAATTTATTGGAATAACACCTTCTTATTTTTTAAAACAACAACAATAATTGGCAAAAAACAAAAAGTTATGTAGGGTCTGCTGAAAAGCTCTGAGGTGTATTAGATTTTTATATTCTGAAATGCAGATGTATATACATACCTCAAATTGAAGAAGATAAAAATATGATATGCCTCAGAGCAAGCATAAAACTATGATTTTAACATTTGTAAATGCAAACTTATAAGTACATATGTTTTAAAAAGTTTGCATTTACAATAGCGTGTTTTAGTTTAAGTAACTTTATAATAACCTGTTATGCGTTTCTCAGCAGACCCT
>CAZRWZ010000003.1:0-34177 GCA_964603745.1 uncultured Bacteroidaceae bacterium
GTACACCCATTGCCATCAGTAACAGTTAAATTGTAAGTTCCTGCTGATAAATTAGTTTGGTCTTTGTCTGTTACAACCAAACCAGAACCATCAGATGTAGCCCAATTATAATTATAAGTTCCTGCACCTGTACCTCCTGAGAGTGAAATACTTATTGCTCCATCTTGCAAAGTATTACAAGAAATATTTTGAATATTATCTTCGGTTAATGTTAATATTCCATTCTCGGTTAGAGTAACAGAATATGTTTTTGTACAACCAACAGCATCAGTTAAGTTTAAATCGTAAGTTCCTGCTGTTAATCCTGTTGGGTCTTCTTGTGTTTCTTGTCCCGAAGGAATAGTTCCATCAGCACTTGCCCAACTATATGTATAAGGCGAAGTTCCTCCTGTAACTGTTATATTAATACTTCCGTTTGTATCTCCGTTACAGAGTGGGTTAGAATGTGTATCACTAATATTAATTACTGTATTATTTTCTAGTTTATAAGGACCTGATGTAATAAAGCAATTATTATCATCAGTAATTGTTATTGTGTAAGTTCCAGAAGATAAACCTGTGAAATTACCATCATTATTTGTTGGTGTTCCTCCTCCAATATCGTAAGTTAAGGTTCCTGTTCCTCCACTTGCATCAACATCAATAAATCCTGTTCCTCCATCGCAAATATATTGTGAATATGTAGAATCGTCTATTATAATTGCTGGAGGAGCTGTAACATCATAATCAAATATTTCTGTACAGCCATCTTTATCTGTAATGGTAACAAAATATTTAGCTGCACACAAATTAGAAATAGTGTTTGTAGTTTCACTATTAGACCAATTATAAGAATATGGAGCACCACTAAAAGGTGTAACAACATTAATTTTTATTTTACCATCGCAATCGCTAGGACAAGTTTCGTTTGTTATTGTTTTAAAAGGACTCATTGGAGCTTTTGCAGATACATTCGCATCACAACCAGCAACGTCATTATCATTATCTAAAATAGCAATATTATAATCTGTTCCACAACCACAAATATTATTAAAAGTATAGGGTAATGAATTTACTCCTATAATTGCTTCATCAATAGAACAACTGCCATCATTTTCATCACCATTTAAAAGTATTGTAATAGGGAAATCTATTGTGCCGCTCTGATAATCAACGGTTATACTCCCATCACAATCGCCGGGACAAGTTTCATTGGTTGAGCTACAAGATACAGTATAAGAATCTCCTGCTCCTCTTGTTTCAGGGTCATTTAGTATTCGTAGTTTTATATTTTTATTAAATGAGAATTTAGTTTTGTTGTTTATTTTGTAAGTAATTAATTGCTTTTCGCCTATAAAGCTTAATTTTATGCTTGCGTTTAATGATTTTGTAATTCCAAGTTGATTAAGATTTATATTTAAAATTTCTTTATCTGTTGAATTTTCATCAAAATAAACATCGTTATAAATTATAGGAACAGAAAATCCACTTTCTCCACCAGAAGTTTCTGCCCAATGATTTACATCATTCCAATTGCCCGAACCATTAACCCAATAACGAGACTGAGCATTTAAGTTTATGCTAATAAAAATAAGTAGTATAAATAGAGTATATATTTTCTTCATTTAGTTAAATTTCAATATTAAATGTTTTTTTACGTATAATTTATCAATTGTGTTACATAGAAATACAATTAATTTACTAAAGTATATTATTATTATAATAATACATAATTTATGATATACTAAATTTGTTGTTGAAATTTATTTGTTTTTACAATTAGCTGTTTATTAAAACATTAACGAGTTGATGCTGCAATCATCAAATACTTTATAGACAATCTCTATTTAGGGTTTGTTGAGAAACACATAACAGATTGTTGCAAAGACACTTAAACCAAAACATACTATTGTAAGTGCAACCTTTTTAAAACATATGTGCTTATGCGTTTGCATTTACAAATGTTAAAACCATAGTTTTATGCTTGCTCTGAGGCACATCATATTTAATATACTCAAACCAGATAGCTTTTAAGGTTTTCTACTTTTTCTTTTTCCTTTTTTATTTGTTTAAATTTATAAGCGTAACCTAGCTATGCTTAAAATTTTAAACTCTAAAAAAGAAAAAATAAATCCATATAAATTCCCGAAAAGCTAAATGGATTGAGTATATACAAAAAAAGCCCGCAATAAGCGGGCTTTTTTTGTTTTTTATTAATATGTTCAATTACTCAACAATTGATTTAAAAGTTGTGTCTTCGAAATAATTAGCAAATTCCATATCTGTTTTTGCAGCAGCCTTAAGACTTGCATTTTTTTCTACAGCCGATCTTAAATTATTAAATAATAAATCGGTGTTAGAACTACGTGCACCTGCAATAGCTTTTAAATAAAAATTCATTGCACTGTCTTTGTCGTCTCCACTATCAGCAGCTTTAACAGCTCCGTCATTATCTCCGTTTAATAATTTTGCTAAACCTGAGTTAAAAGAATTATTATCGCCAAACATAGAAACAGCACTTGCGTAATCAGCTTCTTTTATTGCTACAATTCCTTTGTTATAATTAACCTCTGCACCAGCACCTCCGGCAGATGTAAATAATTCTTTTGCATCGGCAACATTACCTTTAACTAATTCTACAGCACCTAAATTATTAAGTACTTTAGAGTTTGTGTTATCTAATTCTTTTGCAGCTTCAAAAGCTTGTTTTGCTTCGTCATATTTTTCTGTTTCAAATAAGATAACGCCTTTGTTGTTAAAACCTCTCCACTCTTTAGGATAAATTTCGGAACATTTTGTGTATACATTTAATTTTTGGGCTTGATCTTTTGTTAAAGTAGCAGCATAAAGTAATTCTTCTACATTTAAGCTATCAGGCTTTGCATTAAAAATAGCTGTAATTTCTTCGTCAGAATATCCAATTAAATTAACATTAACATTAATTTTAGAACGACGTAATTTAGGAAGTATATCTTTAGCTAATTCTAAATATACAGCAGAAATATTTTTAATTTCTTTTTCTCTTGTTTCAGTATCAGAATACATAGAAAGAACTTTTAATATTAAGTCTTTATCTGCAATATCAGAAGCTTGAACTAATTGTTTAAAACCGTCCCAGTCTTCTGCAGTAATATTATTGCTTACAAAATCTTCTTTGCTTGCAGCTTCTACTTTTCTAAATTGTTTTTGAATGTATTTGTCGGCAGCTTTAGAACGATTATCGGCTAATTTAGAGTTTAGGTCTTCTGCTCCATCAGGTGATGCATACGAAGAAACTGTTACGCCTGTAAATTCTTTTCTTTCGTTTTCTTTAGCTTCGTTAATATATTCAACTAATGCTTTAACCTCATCTTTTCTAAGTTCAGAGCTTCTAACTTGGGCTTGTTGTATATTATATAAAATTTCAGCTTGTTTTTTATCAGCTGTAATTCTTTGGAATTTGTCTGCTCCAATAATTACTTTACCTTTCATATTAACTAAAAGTGGAGTAGCTATAACACCACTAGCTATTTCTTTTACATCAAAACCTACTTTTTTGTCAGGTTTAGTAGCAATATAAGCGTCAACTCTAACTTCAAGTTTAGACATTTTCATTGCATCGGCATAAGAAATTCTGTCTGTGTAAGAAAAGCTTCCACCACTAACGTAAGCTATTGTAGTATTATTATCTTGAACAGCTTCTCCTTGAACTTTTACAGTTTTAAAGGCTTTTTCTCCGCCTTCCCATTTCAAAACAGGAGTTACGTCGGCCATTGCTTTTTTGTTAAAGTACTTTTCAGGAAATTTTCCTGTAATACTAATATCTACACTATCCGCATGTTCTTCTAAAACAGGTGGAGTTACAGTATAATCAACCATACCGTAGTTTTTCTTCATTTTGTTTAAGCCACCGCAACTTGTTAAAATTACTGTGGTTAAAGCCACTGATACTAATGTTAAAATTTTTCCTCGTCTCATAATATTAAAGAAGTTGAATTAAATACATATTTATAATAAATTACAAATTTAACAATGTTTTTAAAATAAAAAAGATTTTATTGCCTTGATTTACATATTATACAACATTTTTATGCAAAATGGGTATAAATTTGTATTAATTTCGCAAAGCTAAACTACTTGTATCTATTGAAAAATAAGGGGTTCTATTGCTCTCATTAATAGATTAAGATTTTTATATATTTTTTTAATTTTTTTCTAGTTTAGCACTAAAATTGCGTTAAATAGTTTATTATTCTATCGTTTTTTTAGAAGATATCACTAATCTATTAATTTCTGATAATTCATTTTTTGTTAAATTACGCCATTCGCCAACAGGAATATCTAAAGATACATTCATAATTCTAACACGTTTTAATTTCACTACTCTATAATCTAAATATTCGCACATTCTACGAATTTGCCTGTTTAATCCCTGTGTAAGTATAATTTTAAATTGAGTTCTACCTATTTTACTTACTTCGCATTTTCTGGTAATAGTATCTAATATAGGAATGCCTTTACTCATTTGCTGAATAAATTCTTTTGTAATTTCTTTATTTACAGTAACTATATATTCCTTTTCGTGATGATTTCTTGCTCGCAATATCTTGTTTACAATATCTCCATCATTAGTTAAAAAAATTAAGCCCTCACTTGGTTTATCTAATCTACCTATCGGAAAAATCCTTTCGGGATAATTTATATAATCTATAATATTATCTTTTTCAACTTTTGTATCGGTTGTGCAAACTATCCCTATTGGTTTGTTAAAGGCAATATACACCATGTTTTTTTCGGGAGCATGAATTATTTTGCCATCAACAATTATTTGATCTTTTTTAGAAATTTTAGTTCCCATTTCAGGAATTTTCCCGTTAATTTTTACTCGACCTTGTTCTATAAGTTTATCTGCTGCTCGGCGAGAGCAGTAGCCTATTTCGCTTAAATATTTGTTTATTCTGGTATTTTCTTGTTCTTGCATTAATTTAGAAAGCTTATATTAATTGATTAATCTACGACAATGAAAGTGCAAAAATATTTTTAATTAACATCTTATACAAATTTAATTTTAAAATACTCTATAAGATAAAAGTGTAATACTCAAACCACATAGTTTTTCGGGTTTTCTACTTTTTCTTTTTCCTTTTTTATTCGTTTAAATTTATAAGCGTAACATTAGATATGCTTAAAATTTTAAACTCTAAAAAAGAAAAAATAAATGTGCATAAATTCACAAAAAGCTAAATGGATTGAATATATTTGTTATTTTTGTTTATTGTAAGAAAATAATTATCATTGAATAAAGACCTAGTAATAATAATTGATAAGCTTGAAGCATTTATTCGTAAATTCTATAAAAACAGGATTTTACGTGGTTCTATTTTGTTAATTTTATTATCCTCTATTTATTTTTTACTAATTACATCAATTGAATTTTATGCACGTTTTGGCTCTGTTTTAAGAGCTTTTCTTTTGTTTTCTTTTGTTTTTCTAAATATTAGCATATTTATTTATTATGTTTTAATTCCTTTTCTTAAAATTTACCGCATTGGTAAACGCTTAGATTATTACACAGCATCAAAAATAATTGCAAAACATTTTTCTAATGTTGATGATAAGATTATCAATGTTTTAGAGCTTTCTGAAGACGACAAAGTTAGTGGTTCGTCAAAAGAATTGATATTGAAAAGCATAGAGCAAAAATCTAAAGAATTGAAACCTGTTATTTTTACAAAGGCAGTAAACTTACGTGAAAATTTAAAATTTGCTAGATATTTTGTACCTGTTGCTATTATTGTTTTAGTAATTTTGTTTTTTAACCCTGCAATAATTTCTGATGGTGCAACACGTGTTATTCATTACAATACTTTTTACAAAATAGAAGCTCCATATTTATTTAATTTACAAAACGATAGTTTGTCGATAGAGAAAGGCAAAGATTTTGAAATTAAACTAGAAATTGAAGGAAAAGAGCTGCCGCAAAGAATGTTTGTGAAGTATGGCGGTGTAAAATATCTAATGAAAAAAGAACAAAAGAGATTCTATTCTTACAAGCTTTTTGGTGTAAACAACAACATCAATTTTTATTTTACCGACGAAGAATTTACCTCCGAAAAACATAATTTAAAAGTAATGCCGGTGCCTACAATCATAGATTTTAGCATAAGCATCAATCCACCTAATTATACTGGTGCTAAATCTTTTATATTAAAAAATATTGGCGATATATCGGTGCCAGAGGGTAGTAAAATTACTTGGGATTTTAACACAAAATTTGCCAACAAATTGATTTTAACTTTTAATGATAGTATTAAACTAAATCCTAACAAGGGTTTAAAAAGTTTTGTTTTTGAAAAACAAGCAAAAACAGACCAAAATTATAGTATTAATATCTCTAATAAATATATTGACAAAAAAAATATTTTAAAATACAAACTACTTGTTACTAAAGACTTGTATCCAGAAATAAGATTGCGTGCAATTGAAGACAGCAGCCAAGTTGGCTTGTTTTATTTTTCGGGAATAATTTCTGATGATTATGGGTTTAAGAAGCTAAAATTCAATTATAAAGAAAAAGATAGCGACAAATTATTTTCTGTTGATTTACCTGTAAATAAACAAACTACCACTCAAGAATATTTCTATTCTTTCGATTTTAATTCTGTTGATATAAAAACAGATATTGAATATTATTTCGAGGTTTTTGATAATGATGAAGTAAATGGTAGCAAATCGGTGAAAACCGTAAAATATGTTTTTCATAAACTAAGCGAGAAAGAGCTTGCCGAATACGAAAATGATAAAAACAAAAGCATTAATTCTAAAATAGAAGAAACAAAAAAATTAACAAAAGATTTGCAAAAAGATTTAGCCGAATTACAAAAAGATTTAATCAATAATAAAAATTCGGAGTGGGAAAATACGCAAAAATTAAAAAATATTATAGAAAAACAAAATCAGTTAGAAAAACTGATGGACAATATATCTAAAGAAAACAAAGAGAAAAATAAATTGTCGGATACCTACGATAAAAAATCGGAAGAGCTTAAGCAAAAGCAAGAAGAAATTCAAAAACTTTTAGATAAAGTAATGGACGATGAGATGAAAAAACTTATGGAAGAGCTTCAGAAACTTATGGAAGAATTTGACGAGAAAAAGCTTAACGAACTTAGCCAAGAATACGAAATGTCGCTTGAGGATATGAACAAACAATTAGATCGTAATCTAGAACAACTTAAACAATTAGAAGTAGAAAAAAAACTAGAAAAAACAATTGACGATTTAAACAAACTTGCAGGAGAACAAAAAAAACTATCGCACAAAACAGAAAAGAAAGAAGAAGGTTTAGAAAATTTGCAAAAGCAAGAAAAAGAACAAGCCGATAAGTTTGATGAGTTGAAAGAAAATTACAAAGACCTGCAAAAGAAAAACGAAGCATTAGAAAATCCTATGCGAATAGAAGATTTTGAGCAAGAGCTTGAAAACATTAAACAACAGTTTAATAAAACAAACGAAGAAATGCAGAAATCTAACAGTAAAAAAGCATCGAAAAGCCAAAATAAAAACTCGCAGCAAATGCAAGAACTTGCACAACAAATGCAGGCTATGATGCAATCTGGGCAATCATCGCAACAATCTGAAAACGAAGATGATTTAAAACAAATTTTAGATAATGTAATTAGATTTTCTATAAATCAAGAAGAACTGTTAAGCGAAACTAAAACAATAAACACAAGAGATCCTCGAAAGGTTGAAATAACAAATGAGCAAAATAAAATATTTGACAATTTTGAATTAATACAAGATAGTTTATATGCTTTGGCAAAACGAATTCCTCAGTTAAACAGCAAAATAAACAAAGAAATTGTTTATATCAATAAGCAAAAAGAATATTTAGTTGACGAAATGGAAGATAATAAATTGGCACAAGCAAAAGTTCGGCAGCAAAATATAATGACATCGGCAAACGAATTAGCTTTGTTATTAGACGAGGTTCTAAAACAAATGCAACAGCAAAAAAAATCTCAGTGTTCCGGAAATAATCAATGTAACAAACCCGGCGGTGGTAAACCTTCTTTATCGCAAATGCGAAAACAACAAGAAAGCCTAAAATCGCAAATGGAAGGTATGATTAAAGATTTGAAAGGACAAAAGAAAAATCCTGGAGGACAAAAAACCAACAAGAGTATAGCAAAAATGTTAGCTCAACAAGAAATGTTTCAAGATCAATTGTCGGAACTAATGCGAAACTCGAATCTTTCGCCTAAAGATGCTAAAAAATTAAGCGAAATTAATGGCATGATTGAGGATATGAAAAAAGATCTTGTAAATAAAAATATTACACCAGAATTAATTCGTCGTCAAGATCAGATAATTACACGTTTGTTAGAGGCAGAAAATTCTGAGTATGAAAGAGAAATAGATAAAAAACGCAAATCGGAACAAGGTTTTGATGATGAAAGACAAAATCCTCCGGATATAGAAAAATATAAAAAATCGCAAGAAGGATTTGATGAAATATTACTTTATAAGAACCTGAAACTTAACAGATACTATAAAGAAAAATATAATGAATATATGTTAGAATTAAACAAATAATAGTTGTTGTAAAAAAATTTATACAAATTAAATGCAACTAATTATTATCAATAAAGTATAAGCAATAGGTTGAATAAAATTCTATTTAAAACTTTGGCAGGTTAATTATGATAAAAAAAATTAAATTAAAAACACATACAGATAGTCTACTGATTGTTGAAAAATATATAGATCAGATGAAAGATGAAGGTATTATTACAGAAGACTGTTATGGAAATATAATGGTTTGTGCAACCGAAGCAGTTAATAATTCTATATATCACGGAAATAAAGAAGACATAAAAAAATCAATTTATTTACAAATTGAATACAACGATAAAAATTTAGTTTTTAATGTAAAAGATGAAGGTGCGGGCTTCAATTACGAAAATATCCCTGACCCAACATTACCAGAAAATTTAGAAAAATTAAGCGGCAGAGGTGTTTTTTTAATTAAAAATCTTGCCGATGAGGTAGAGTTTTTAAACAATGGCTCCGAAATTAAATTTTCGTTTAAATTATAGAAACAGCTCCTTTTTCTACACAAATATTAATGATAAATTTTAACTATAATTATCCAGATTTTTCTTTAGAAAACAATTTACAATATAAATTGTGGATTGAAAATTGCATAGAACATTTTAAGCTTGAAACAGGCGAAATATCTTATACTTTTGTTAATGATAATGAACTCTTAGATATTAACAAAGAATTATTAAATCACGATTTTTATACTGATATTATTACGATAGACCAACGTGTTGGTGATATTATTTCGGCAGATATTTTTATTTCTATTGATAGAATTAAAGATAATTCTAAAGAATTAGAAACCGAGTTTTCTGAAGAACTAAAACGAGTTATTATTCACGGTTTACTCCATATTGTTGGTTTTAACGACCATAGTGATAACGAAAAATCGGAAATGCGTAAGCAAGAAGATTTTTGCATTTCGTTGTTTAATTCCAATTAGGGTCTGCTGAAAATCTCTGAGGGGCATTAGATTTTTTGTGTTCGTGAGTTTCAGTCTAAAAGGTGGGTGAAGAATTTAAATTGCAGAATACAAAGCCCTACAAGGCATTTTTTATTGCATTAATTTAAATTTAATCAAATTAATTAAAGCCTCGCCATCAATAGGTTTTGTTATAAATTCGTTAAATCCGGCATTTAATATTATTTTTTTATCTTTTTCGTTAGAGTATGCCGTTTGAGCAATAAAAATAACATCATTATATATTGGCCATTTTTCTTTTATTTTACTCATTAATTTTATGCCGTCCCAACCATCAGGTAAATTAATATCAATAAGCATTATATCAAACTCTTTTCCGTCTTTCAACCTTTTGCTTATTAAGTCTAATGCTTCTTCGCAATTTGATGCAGAGGTAACTTTTGTAATTCGTTCTAATAAAGAATGCAATACAAGTTTGTTAAAATAATCATCTTCTACTACAAATACTTCAAAATCTTTTTTTCTAAAAATTTCATCGGGAATGCCAATAGTTGTAGTTTCTGGTGTATAGTTTTCATTTTTTGAATTATCTGCCGGAATAAATAAACTTACAATAGTGCCAGTTCCTTTTTTAGATGAGATTTCAATTCTACCGTTCATTAATTTAATTAATCGTTTTGCCAATGGTAGTCCTAATCCCATTCCTTGATATTTTCTTTCAAAGCCTTTGCTTTCTTGGGTAAATGATGCAAAAATATGAGGTAAAAATTCGCTGTCGATTCCTTGTCCGGTGTCTTTAATTCTGATATAAACCTCTTCGTAATCTTTATAATAGCCTGTTTCTATGCTAATTGTGCCTTGACTAGTATATCTTACAGCATTGTCAATAACATCATTAATTATTTTTGCAAGATTTTCTTTGTCGGATATAACTGTTGGGATATCTTGAAAATTAGTTTCAAGATTTAGTTTTTTATCATTAATTTTAAATCTGTGGAGTTCGCAAACGCTTGAGGTAACTTCATTTACAGAGAATGTTTCTTGTTTTATTACAATATCATTTGCTTCTAATCTGCTAAAATCAATAATATTATTTAATAGATTTAATAGTCTGTTGCTATTTTGAAGTATTCCACTAATAAATTCATTTATTACACTATCTTTTTCTCCTTCAAATTTTCTTTCTAATAAAGATGCCAATCCTGATATTGCATTAAGTGGTGTTCTTATTTCGTGACTAATATTAGATAAAAAGAAATCTTTTAAATAATTAGCTCTTTTTTCTTTTTCTATTGTTGAACTAAGTGTGTTTTCAATTTGTTTTTTATTATGTATTTCGTTTTCTAGCTCTTTTGTACGGTCTTTTATTTTCTGCTCTAACTCATTGTTTAAACTTATAAGCTGTTTGTTTATAGAAGCAATTTGTTCGTTCTTTTCTTTAAGTAATTTAGCATTAGATATTTTAGATTTAAATCTACTAAATATTAAAACTGATATTGCAATAACCAACAAAATAGTTATTATCATAAAGTACTTAAAATTATGAGCTTTTTCAATAAATATTTTATTAGCTTCATCTTTGTCTTTAATAAATTTTAATTCTTTTTCTTTTGATTCTATATTATATAAAACCATTAATTCTGAAAGTTTATCAGATTTCTCTTTGGAAAATAAACTGTCTTTAACAGAAATATATTTTTTTAAATAATAGTTAGAAGATTTAAAATCGTTTTTAGAAGAATAAATCTTAGAGTATTCTTCGTAAATATCTTTTAATGTGTTATTTATTTTTAATCTTTTAGATATTACTTCTGCTTTTTGTAAATAATCAATGGCTATTTCATTAAATTTTAGTGCATGATAAGTTTTGCCTAAACTTGTATAAATAAGAGCTTTAAGCTTGTCGTTTTTTTGGCGTTCGCTTATAAATAAAACTTTTTTGTAAAATTCTAATGCTTTGTCGTAATCTGCTTTGTAGTAATACATATCACCCTTATTGCCATAAGAATTAGCTAAGCCCATGTCATCATTACATTCAATTCTTAGTTTTATCGATTTATTAAAATAAAAAAGTGCAGAATCATATTGATTTATTTTAGAATATGTACCTCCTAAGTTATTTAAAAAATATGCATACGTTCTAATATCATCTTTTTCTTTTAATAATGATTTTGATTTATTAAAAAACTCAATAGCTAAATCGTATTTCCCTGAACCTTTATATACCAAACCAATATTATTATAAACAGCTGCAATTTTTTTATTTAAACATAATTCTTGATACATTTTTAGTGCTTCAAGAAAATATTCTAATGATTTGTCGTAAATATCCCAATTAAAATACATTACGCCTAATTGATTTAGCGATTTAGCTACTTCTTTTTTGTGTTTTTCATCTTTCTTATATTCTTTTAATGCCATTCTAGTGTATTTAATGGCATTTTTATAATCCGATTTATAATAATAGATGTCTGTTAAAGTATTAATGCTTTTAATTTTATATTCAGATGTGTTTTTTTTAGTAGAAATTAAATATGCTTTATTTGCGTAATACAAAGCAGTATCATAGTTTATGGTATAATATTGTTTTGATAATTCTAATAAATCTTTAATATTTTTTTCTTCAGAAGATTTATCAATAACAGTCTTTAAACTATCAATTTTATTAGCAAATAAAAAAGTAGAACAAAACAAAAGAATTAGTAATATGTTTATATTATAGAGTTTCATTAAATCTTATTGTCAAATACAAATGTAATATTAATTATCCCAAAACAGTGTATAATTAGGATTATTTTTTTTAAAAGTCTTATATTTTGTTAAAAAAACGATGCTATTATAATATTATTTGTTAAGTATTTTGCTTTAACATATAATTTTTTCATCTTTACCCTGTGAAATTATACACAGAAAATATTGTAAAGAAATATGGTTCAAGAACTGTTGTAAAAGGTGTATCTATTGAAGTAAATCAAGGAGAGATTGTTGGTTTACTTGGACCAAACGGTGCAGGAAAAACAACATCTTTTTATATGATTGTTGGTTTAATTAAGCCACATACAGGTAAAATATTTTTAGATGATAAGGATATTACAAAATATCCAATGTATAAAAGAGCTCGTTTGGGTATTGGGTATCTAGCTCAAGAGGCTTCGGTTTTTCGTAAAATGAGTATAGAGGATAATATTTCTGCTGTTTTGGAGCTTTCAAAATTTTCTAAAGAAGAACAACGCCATCGATTAGAAAATTTACTTGATGAATTTGGTCTTCAGAAAATACGTAAAAGTTTAGGTATTCAGCTTTCGGGAGGAGAACGTCGTCGTTGCGAAATTGCTCGTGCCTTATCTATCGACCCTGCTTTTATTTTACTAGACGAGCCATTTGCTGGTGTCGATCCTATTGCTGTAGAAGATATTCAAGAAATTGTATCAAAACTAAAAAATAAAAATATTGGTATTTTAATTACCGACCATAATGTTCACGAAACTTTATCAATTACCGATAGAACTTATCTGCTTTTTGAAGGCAGCATATTAAAATCTGGTAATGCAAAAGATCTTGCCGAAGACGAACAGGTTAGAAAAGTTTATCTTGGTAAAAACTTTGAACTAAGACAATAAGTTATTATATAGGAGACTTCTAATAATTAGCGTCTGTTCATAAAGTCAAGAGATTGAACTATAAAGTTCGAGTTCAAAGCGTGTGAGGAATTTAAACCGCAGAATACAAAAGTATTTGAGGATTTAAATTTTGAGCAACAACGCAGAAATCGGACTTTATAGACAAGCTCTAATTAGTCTTTTTCTCTAACAAGTTGTAATGCACCTTTTACTTCAGTTTCTTCGTCGTCGTACACTCCTTTGTATCTAATTACATAGAAATATACACCTGGTGAAGCATAATTGTTTCCAACTTTACCGTCCCAACCAGCTTCTTCAGTTCTCCAGTCATCCCATTGATATAAAACTTTACCCCAACGGTTCATAATAAATCCTTCAAATGCTTTTAAAGATTTAGCATATACTTGGAAATAATCGTTAGAGCCATCGCCATTAGGTGTAAATACATTAGGTATTTTAATATACGATTCGCTATCAACCATAATAAATCTGTATGCAGTAGTATCGTAACAACCTTCTGTGCTTTTAACAATAAGGTCAATTTCGTAGTTTCCTTCTGAGAAAGTATAAGTTGGATATTCGTCTTTAGATTCGTAGATAATATTACCTTCTTCATCTCTAACAATCCAATTATATTTACTAGCATCAACGGTGTTATGATACATTGTAACATCAAGAGGTGCTGTTCCTTCTGTATTCATTCTTTCATCATCAATAACAGCATCTATAAAACCACTCTCACCAACAATTAATTGTAATGTATCTTTACAATGATGTTGTTCTCCTACATATCCCGGGTCTAATGTAATTAGCGATACGTAATCAACAGCAACATAGCTTGTGTCTGATGAAGTTAAACCATAAATAGAATCTATCACACAATTTGCTCCATTATCAATTTGTTCGTCAAATCCTTGTATATTATTTTCCGGATCAGCTACCAAAGTAGAACTTTGCCAGCAATTCATTATTGCATAAGAAATAGTATCTTCACAAGTTGTAATACTATCGTTAATTATCTTAATAATACCATTATTCTGCCCACATGTTGCATCTCTATTTTCAAACTTAGGATAAACAATTTCCGGTTCTTTAATAAATGTTGCACCATTTGTTGGAGAAGTACAACCCCAATCACTATGTGTAAGCAAACTTACTTTATGAAGAAGATTATCACAATCGCCATCGGTTGTCCATCTAACATAATGGCTACCTTGTTTTAAGCTGTCTATATTAGTGCTTGTTCCACTTTCTGTGCTATCTATAGTTGGATTATCAAAGAATTGCCAAGACCAACTTGTAGGATTTGCATCGTTATCTGGTTCTGCCCATATTTTGGCAGCTTCTCCATGGCAATAAGGTCTGCGGAAACCTATTTCTCCAGAAGGTCTTTTAGCAAAAGATAATAATAATGTATCTTTATCTTCGCAACCATTTTCAGAGTTTGTTCCTGTCCATACCAAAGTATAATAATCGTTTCCGGATATTCCTGTAGAGTTCCATATAATTACAGACACAGAATCGTTCTCTACTTGTGAAACATTACCACTTGCATCAGGATTAAAAAATGATATTCCTGAACTTGCTTTAGACCAATAGCCGTCTCCTATATTTATACTAGGATTTAATATATAAAAACCTCCGCCATCAGCTAAACAAACAGTATCAGTTCTTACAGAGTCTACATATTCGCCTGTAGAAGTTATTGTATTTTCTAATCTATAACAACCCGGACAAGCATCAACTTGTGGTTTTTGTTTAAATGTTACTGTAACAAAATCTGAAGTGTCTTGACATACAGGATAATTACTACCCGGTATTATTCCATTTTCTATTACATAAGCAAAAGATGCTGTTCCATAATCACCTGCTGTAACTGTAGTATTAGCTTCATGATCACTAGGATCCCAATCAACACCATTTCCTGATAAAGAAATCCAGTATCCTGTTGCACAGTATATGTTTTGAGAATTTGTAAGATCAAGCTTTAAACCACAAACCTCAGGTTCTATAATCACAGTATTGTTATCTGCCTGTATATCAGGATAGAAAAATGCTTTCATAGTGTCTTTTGCTACACATTGAGTTCCTGTGAAAGAACCAATATTATATTCTTGCCATATCATTGTAACAGAATCTACACAATAATGCTCTGGTACAGGAAAAGTGATATACGCATTTGGGTTGTGTTGTTGATCAGGATCTTCAACTATTGGCATTGTAGTGTTTGCAGTAGTATCAAAAAAGGCAGAATCAGTCCAATAAATAGGAGCATTTTGCCAAGTTCCATAAGCAGAAGTTCCGCTGGCATCTACCTGAGCATTCATTTGTAGTCTCCAACCACAAATACTTGTGTCGTTTCCTGCACTAATTTCAGGTATTCTAATAAATTCAATTATAACAGTATCGGTGCTTGCACAAGATTCCATATTGATATTATATTCGTGCCAAACAAAATAATAAGTGCCATATTCTGTAACAGTTATTGATGTTGCATTAGTATCTTGTGCTGCTTCACTTCCATCTCCAAATGTTACTGAACCACCTGCAGGAACAGAGTCTATTGACCAATGTCCTGCTGATGCATTAATTGACGGTGTAGCATGTAATCTCCATTTTTGTCCACAAACACCAATATCCATACCTGCATTTGCTTCGGGTTGTTCAAAGAATGTTATTGTTACCCAACTATCTGATGTACACTCTGAACCGGAAACTCCTGTGCTACTAGCAGACCAAATAAGTGTAAATTCTACTTGTGAAGAATCTGTCCATTCTAACATATTTGGATTTATCGAAATCCAAGTGTTTGGGTCGTTTGGGCTTAATATTGTTAATCTATTATCGGGGCAAGTCCAATGTCCTTGACCTAAAGCTTGCATTTGATAAGAAGATTCGCATGTTTCATCATTATTACCCGGATAAGATAATTCGGCAGGGCGTTCAAAAGTTATATCTATATGGTCTTGGCTTTCGCACATACCATTAGAAACATGCCAGTAAAATTGTTCTGTAACATAATCATCTTGACCCCAACTTGGCAAAATTGTTATACAAACATCTGTTACTGTATCAGAAGGAGCTATATATGCTCCGTTAGGAGCTGTCCAATATCCATAAAAACCAGGACCCCAGTTTCCAACAGTATCAACAGATAAGCATACAGTGTTTCCACAAGTATCGGCTCCGTTAATAATAATATTTGGCATTTGTATAAAAGCAACCTCTACACTTGATGTGTCAGAACACACATTATTAGGGTCAGTTTCTACCCAAAATAAATTATATACTCCGTAGTTTGCTGTAACAGATGGAGTAGGCGAAGTATTAGGATTAATTGTTACTCCGGTAGTATTTAACCAATGTCCGGTATTACCGGCACTAATAGAGGCATGTAAACCTCCTGATGTGCTACAAAAAGCAGTATCTTGTCCTGCAAAAGTATTTATTGTTGGATAAAATGTTATAATTACTTGGTCTGTTGAATCGCAATCTCCACTAATTTCGTGATATCCGAAAGTATAAGCTCCCGGCATATTAACTGTTACTTGCGATTGATTATTATTTATTTCACTAAAATCGACACTAGAAGATGCCGGAGAATTAATAACTACCCACTCCATATTATTACCCGGAGAAGGAGTATAACCATTCATGCTGTAAATTAATCCACATACATCTTCGTCGGCACCTGCATCAGGGTGAGGTATTGTACAACAACCATCTGTTCCTGCAGGTAATATACTAACAGAACCTGTTGCAACTTCGGAGGTACAACCATTTTCGGTTACCTGTAAAGTTATTTGAGCAGGAGAGCAATCTGCAGCTGTTCCCATAGCAAACTGGATTGTTAAAGAATCCGGATTTGTATCGCTTCCTATTAATGTTGCTCCTGTACATGAGCTTGGCCATGTCCAGTTATATGTAGCACTATTGCTGGCATTACCTACATAAATTAAACTAGCAGTAGAACCTTCGCATATTACATCAGAATTAAAAGTAGCAGTAGGTAATTGATTAACTGTTACCGTTTGTTGGCTATTTGCATCAGAGCAACCATTTTCGGCATCAACTTGTAGTGTTATATTATTTGAACCAACCGGCATAATAACATCATAATCTCCTTGTCCCGATCCTGAAACCACTGTACCACCTGCAAAATCCCAAGTATATGTATCAGTAGCTGTTCCGTTACCTGTATATTCTACATGAACCGTATCTCCTTCGCATACTGGTGTTGTTGCTGTAAAATCGGCTGTTATTGGTTGGTTATCTTCAATTGTAATAGTAATTGTATCTGTTCCACAAACAGATGTTTGTATTATTAAATCAATAGTTTCATTGCCTTCTATATTGCCATCTAAAGTAGGAGTTATCACTATTGCTGTAGAATCTTCTCCTGCATTAAATTGGATAGTTCCATTTAAATTATTGTAATCTGTTCCGTTTGTTGCTGTTCCTTCAATTGTATAAGTAATTGTTGAGTCAGAAATAACAGGTTGTTCTAAAGTAAAGGAAATAACAACATCTCCACATCCTTCAATAACTGTTCCTGTTGCGTTAGTATTGGTATATGATAAATCAATATCTAAAGCATTACTAGAAAAACTATTTGCTTCTAAAAATATAGCAGAATCAAATACAGAATCTCCAGCATCTCCTATTGCAATTTTTATATGATATGTTTCGCAAGCTGTAACATCTAATGATACTGTTAATACTGTTGTTAATCCATCATATTCTACAGTTGTACCACCTGTATTATCAACATAATATTGAGTAGGAAAAACATTGTCAATTGTAACGGGGTCGGTGCTATTTGGCATTAAAGCAACATTTTTACTGTTATTAGAAAATGGGCCAGATATTCCGGGTCCATTAACAAAAAAGCCAAATACATCATTAAAATCAGAGCCTACATATTCAGGAAATTCTTCTGATGCAAAAACATATTTAAATTCAACATGGTCTGATAAAGGCACAAAATCAAATTCTAATACAACGGCATCATTAATTGAATAATTTGAGCCTAATAATTGTTGTAAATCTGGGTCGCTTCCCGAATCAACAGTAGCACCTGCTCCCGGCTGAGTATTTGCCGCTAATGCTAGGTTTACATCGCCACAAGCCAAAATTACGCCTCGGTCTAAACCAATTGATGTTGAAGCACAATTGCTAAATTCTCCAATTACTGCACTTGATGTGGTGTTAATTGTAATGTTAGAAATGTCTACTCCACCACCTACAATAACATCGTTTACGTAATAATCTACGCCTGCACCTGTGGTTACAGTTTGTGAATAAGATAACAATGTTGTTATCATTAATCCAATAATTAATATATATTTTTTCATAATTTGGTTTTTAAATATAATAAAATTGTTATTAGTATTTTTTGAAATTTATAAATTTCCTATTTGTGCAGGATTATATTCTTTGTTATTTATTAAAATCTTATAAACGCCAATTTTACTAAAAAAATATTCGTAATATTTCCAATGATTTGCATATTTGTATAAAACAAGTTTAGCAGTTCTTTCACCGTTTTCGTTGGTATCAGAAATAGTTATACTTGTTACTCCTCTATAGCCGGAAATTTTATTTTTTAGAGTTTCTAGACTAGAATTATCGTTTAAATTTTGTATTGTAAACGTAAATTCTTTTGGTGTTTCTTTATTTTCAAATTGAGTGGTAAAATCACTTGTTTTTTCAAAAACAAACACTAAATTATTTGTGGCATTCTGTGCAAAAGTTATAAAAGAAAATACAATTGCAATTAATAATAAAAATACTTTTTTCATAATACTATTTTTGGTTACATCTAATATGACAGTTTTAAAAACAAAATAGTTGCCTTAAAAAACTAAAAAACAATATTACAATTTTTTTTAGGTTTTTACAAAAAAAATATTCTGCTTAGATATAGTGGTAAGTCAAGATTGTAATATACTTATTACCAACAGAATACTTCTACGGGTTGATTTTTATTGAAGTCCAATATTGTGGGTATAATTTTTAAAGTTTGTTTATAAAATCTTACTTTAAGCTTGTTGTTTAAAATTTAAATTCTAACACAACTTGACATTGCGATTTTAATTTTGTGCAGAAATTAGACTTTAGACCCTTGCTTCACTCTGCGAGTTCACAATGATGGGAGAATTTAAAGAGATTACTTCGCTACGCTCGTAATGACTCTATAATTTTACGGTTCTGCCGAAAATATCGTATATTACCAAATAAAGTATAAAAACTGCTATGTTAAAATATTACATTCGTTATTTTGTTTATTGTAAGAAAATAATTATTAGAAGTCCTTTTAAATTATTTGTTATCAGAAATCTCAATCAACTTTTCAAGTTGCTGAATTCTATATTCTAATTCGTTAATTTTCTTTTCGTTATGAGATAGTGTAAAATTTTCAAAGAATACAGAAACTAATTTATGTTTAACACCGTTAATCATTTTTGTTTCAGTTTTCCAATTCACGGGTTCTGCAACACGTGCAATAATATTTGCAACTTCGTATTTTCCAACATCTTTAGTTGCATGTCCTTTTACAGATGATGAAATAAGATAATCACCAATTTGTAAATTTTCGCCATTATCAACAATCCACATAGAACCATTTCCTACTGCCATAACTAAATCAGATTTTCTTGTGCTGTTAATTTCTTGTTTGCCAAAGTAAGAACCTATAATATTTGAAGAATTTTCTTTTTGGCTAACAGTACCTCCATAAATAATTTCACCTGTTTTATTATCATTATCAATATATTCGTTGTTTCCTGTTAGGCTAATCAACATACCTTCTTCAACATTTTCATTAATATTAACTAAGTGAGAACCTGTAAAAGTTCCGTATGTTAGTATTCCTGTATTATTTACAGATATACTTCCTGTTAAAGAAGGAAATCCTACGGCATGTGTTTTAGAATAAAATTCTACTAAAGTACCTGCACCACCTGTTCCTTGAGGAGTCATTAATGTAAAACGTGCTGCGGCTTCACTTTGTCCTATTACATGTAAACTTCTTTTTGGAGACATTGTTCCAATACCAACATTACCTCCCATTATTGCCATAACACTATCATCAGTAACAATATAGCCCGAATTGTCTAAAGCAATACCAAACGAATAAGTTCCATTAACAACTATATTATTACCAAAAACTGTTGAATATGCTCCATCGGCAACAGTTGCTGAGCCAAAAGATGTTGAATAATTACCAGAAGCAACAGTTGCTGCACCAAAAGCAGTAGATGATACTCCAGAAGCAGTAGTATTCACACCAAATGAAGTAGCAAAATATGCTTCAGCATTTGTATTATATCCGAATGCAAATGCACTAAAAGCACTAGCAGTATCTTTAGATCCAAAAGTAAATGATACATCTCCACTAGAACGATTTAACATTCCAATTGAAAATGCTGCTTGCCCACTAGCTATAACAGAATCTCCAATAGCGAAAGCACCTCTGTTGGTTGCTTCGGAGTAAACACCAAAAGCAAAAGAGCCATCGCTTGATGAAATATTTCCTGCACCAAAAGCAAAAGAGCCATAACCTGTTGCTTCATTTATATAACCAAATGAAAAAGCACCAATTCCCGAAGAATTATTTCTTGCTCCAATTGCATAAGATCCTTTAGCATATGTGTGATTATCTAAACCTATTGCAGCAGAATACTGTCCATGTGTTGACGAACCAACTCCCATTGCAATAGAGAATTTAGCATAAGTTGTATCGTATAAACCCGATGCGAATGAATATGAACCTAAAGCTGCAACATTAGAACCAAAAGCAATACAGCCAATAGAATCAGTTCTTGCTCCAAAGCCAAATGCTAAAGAATAGTCGCCTTTAGCAATAGTTCTGTTAGATGTTGATAAACCTGTAATTGTATCAAATCCGCATGTTCCAAAAGCATAAGATGCATGGCCACCGGCATAAGTAGAATCTCCAAATGCCATAGAATTATCTCCTACTGCATTAGAGTGTATTCCTATTGATGTTGAGTTAAAACCTGCGGCTCTTGCTTGATATCCCATTGCTTGAGAGTAATCGCCTTTAGATTTACTTTCAAAACCTGCTGCAAATGAGTTAAATCCAATACTGTCTCGGTGTTCTATTAAAACTTTTCCCACAAGAAATGCTTCTTTAAAGGGATACCACATTACACGAGCTTGGCTAGGGTTAATTATTTCGGTGGAGTCGCTTGCTCCAATATTAAAAAAGTCGTTTGATATAGATTTGTTTAATCTGTAGCCTCCTACTGCAAAACCTCCTTTATCGGTATTTATTTTAGCTCCATCATCTTCTCTAATATAAATTCTAACACTATCGGGTGTAACTCTTAAATATTCGTTAGTCATTGATTTGTTTAATCTGTAACCTCCAACAGCAAAACCTCCTTTGTCGGTATTTATTTTTGATGCATTATCATCTACATAAATTCTAACACCTCCATCATAAACTGCAAAAATTGTTTGACCATTTTTGTTTTTAACTTCAAACAATGCTGAGTCGGGGTCAACATTTTCGTCTCCTTGAATTACCATCATTCCTGAAGGGGTGCTTGTTCCAACGCCAACCCAACCATCGTTATAATATAAATTGCTATTATTTTGTTGCCACAAACCTGCATAATCTCCCATAAAAACTTGTCCTCCGTCTGTTAAATAGAGTGTGTCGTTATGAAAATTTAATATTTGTTTTGTTTCAACATCTTTAGAATACATAGCAAAAGGTACGGCAACTAGAGTTGATGTACCCATTTCTATATAATTTGATCCTCCTGTTTCATCAAGTTCAGTTTTCAACGAATAATCTTCTAATTTCCAATTTATTGCCGAAAAATCATCGTTTGTTGTTCCTGTTCCAATATTTAGATTTACTAAGCCAAAATCATTAGTAGTTTTGTCAAAAGTTTCGGTATAAACAGTTGTTGAAGCTTGTAGAATACTCATTTTAAAAGAGACGTTTTGATTTGATAAAATTGCCCCTGATGCATCTCTTACAACTGTTTGATATTTAAAACTATTTGGGAATTGAGCAAGTAAAAAAGTACTTACTAATAATGATAAAATAAATGTAATTTTTTTCATATAATCTTGTTTTTAGTTTAAAAAAGCAAGTTACATTATTATTTTTTAAAATAAAAAGAAAATAAATATTTTTTATCAACTCGTCTTAAATATCTTGTAATATGTTAATCAGATTTTTTTCGGTATTTAAAATTTTTGTTTGTTCTACTTTTAATAATAAATCGGGTAAATTAAAAAATTCTTGATTTCCTGCAACAAAATATTTTTTATCGGATAGGTATTTTGCTAAATATTCTTGTTCTGTTTGTCCGGTTGTGGGTACTATTATAGCTTTTTTTTGTAGAAAAACATAGTCCATAATGCTTGAGTATCCTGAGCGAGATATTAAAACTTCGGATTGTAGAATTAGTTTATTTAGCTCAACAGTATCAGCAAAAGCTATGTAATCTATGTTTCCGAATTCAGATTTTTTTGCTTGATTGTTACCTCTAACAATTATTACGGCATTATTTGTATCGCCCAAACGAGTTTCTATAAACTGCTCGAAAATAGACCTTTGTGGCTCAGGTCCAGATAAAATTACAAGTATATCGTTGTTTATTTCTAAATTAAACTTTTTAAATTTGCTTAATATACCAATATATTTAAGCTTTTTAATATGTGTGTTTTTATGAGATAATTCCCCTGAAAAGTTATTGCTACCTTCTATATCAGGAATCCAACAAATATCAAATTTATTTATTAAATGTGTGTTTATTTTATTTAAGATATTTTCTAAAAATTTTATTTTTTTAGGAAGTAAAATATGTGTTTGATGAGTAATAAATATTGATTTTATTTTTTTATTATAAAATCCATACCTATTATCAGATATTATAATATCAATATTATGTTTTTTTATTAATTTTTCGGCCTGTTTATGCTCTTTTTTAATTGCAATAATAATTTTTGGAATTTGAGATAAAATAATCAAGTTTTGAGATTTTTTATAAGACAGTTTAATATTATATTGAACAATATCTTCAAAAATTAAATCGGGAAAACTAGAATATAACAATTTTTTTTGCAAAGCATTTGCTGCAATAATAATATTATGCCCATTGTTTTTTAAAAATTCGATTATAGGAATAATTCTACTTGCGTGTCCCATTCCCCAATCTAAAGGGCTTATCAATATATTTTTTGTAGTTTTCAATAAAAAATGTTAATTATTGCCAATTATTATACTAATTAAGTAATTTTGTTCGAGATAAAAAAATTATAAAAAATAAAATGTCATTTTTTGGTTTATATTTCGATTTAGGAATTTTTCATATTCTCGATTTTGAGGCTTATGATCATATTCTATTTATAATAACTTTGGTTGCCGTTTATTTTATTAAACAATGGCGACAAATATTAATTTTAGTAACAGCTTTTACTATTGGGCACGCTACAACATTGGTGCTATCAACATTAGATATTATACATGTAAACCCTGCTTATGTAGAATTTCTTATCCCAATAACAATTTTAATTACAAGTATTGCAAACATTTTAGTTAAAACAACATCAGAAATTAACAAAAAACTTTATTATTCTAAATATGCTATTTCTGTAATATTTGGTTTAATTCATGGTTTGGGTTTTTCAAGTTATCTTAAAAGCATGCTAAGTGCTGCCGATGATTTAATAATGCCATTACTTGCATTTAACTTAGGTATTGAAGCAGGGCAGTTTATTGTAGTGTCAATAATTTTGATAATTTCTTATGTATTCTTAAGTAAATTAAAAGTAACTCAACGAGAATGGAATATTTTTATTTCGGGAGCAGGTTTTGGGGTATCATTAATATTAGCTCTAGAAAGATGGCCTTTTTGATTTCCATTGCAAACATAAAGTTTATTTACAAAGTGAAAGAATTACAAAAAACTCTTGAAGTAGGCTAACAGAGAGGAATGGTTAAGGATTTTAATCCTAAAAATCAGCATAAATCAAAGTCAAAAAAAAAAATCTAGAAGCTAAATGGTGTCTGTCTATAAAGTCCGATTTCTGCGTTGTTGCTCAAAATTTAAATCCTCAAACACCTTAGTATTCTGCAGTTTAAATTTCTCACACGCCCTCGAAATAAATCGGGACAGGCTTTGAACTCAAACTTTCTACACCAGATACTTGACTTTATAGACAAGCACTAAATACACTAAAGTACATTTTCTTACAATAAAAAAAAATTAGAAGCCCTCTTAAAACAATATATTTATTTAGATTTGTATTAATTTATATTATCTAAGAAAATGAAGTCAATAACAAATATATTTTCGTCTATAACTGCTGCTATGACACTAATAGTTGTGTATTTTATTAGTGCTGCTATTGCCACATTTGTAGAAAACGATTTTGGTGTATCTGCCTCATCTTGGTTAGTTTACAAATCGAGTTGGTTTAATACTTTGCACATACTTTTAGTTATAATAATGATTAGTGTAATCATTAAATACAAAATGTTTCAGCTAAAAAAACTTGGGGTCTTAGTTTTTCATATTGGTTTTGTGATAACAATTATTGGTGCGGGTTTAACCCGATTTATCGGATACGAAGGAACAATGCACATTAGAACAGGCGAAACATCTAATAAAATAATTACAAATCCTAGTTTTTTATTTACCCAAATAACCCACAACGATTTACTTTATGTTAGCGAACTACCTGTAAAATTTAACAAATTAAAAAACCCAAGCCATACCGAAGAAATAAATTTTAAGGGAAAAAAATTTAAACTTAAAATTACTGATTATATTGCAAATGCAGCAGAAAGAATTGCTAAAGATACAAACGGAGAAACCATTCTTTTATTTATGATTTCTGATGGCATTTCTAACAACGAATTTTTTATTAAACAAGCTACAAGTAAAATATTAAACACGCAAAAATTTAGTTTTAATGATGGCAACGACCCCTCTGCAATACATATTCTTGACACTGATACCGGACTTATTGTAAGTAATCCATATCCAATGCATTACAGAAATATGAGCGATACTATTGAAGGAATAATTCCCGCAGGTGCAACCACTAAATTCGTAAAAAATCGCTTATACGAATGGAATATGTATAAACTCGTAATAAAAGAAATTTATACTAATGCTAACACAATTGTTAAATCAAATAAAAATACAAATCAATTTCCATTAGACGCAATTTCGGTTGAAATTAGTGATAAAAAAACCTCTAAACAATTTTATGTTTTTGGAAAAGAGCGATTTAAAGGCGAACCTGTTATTTTTAGCATAAACGATTACAATTTTGAAGTATCTTACGGCTCAAAAGAAATTGAATTACCATTTAGTTTAACACTAAATAAATTTAGTTTAGAACGATATCCCGGGTCTATGAGCCCATCATCTTACGAAAGCAATGTAACACTTACCGATAAAGAAAATAACTATTCACACAAGTATAATATTTTTATGAATAATGTATTGAATTACAGAGGATATCGTTTCTTTCAATCATCTTACGACCCCGACGAACACGGCACAATTCTATCTGTAAACAAAGATACTTTAGGAACATATCTAACATATTTGGGATATATTTTGCTAACACTAGGAATGTTTATCACAATATTTAACAAAAATAGTCGCTATCGAAGTCTTGGTAAAAAACTAAAAGAAATGTCTAACAAAAAAGCTGCAATTTTAATTATTGGGCTTTTTGTTTCGTTTAGCGGATTTGCCCAAGAAAAAAGCAATTTGCCTGTAATAAATATTGAGCATTCCGATAAATTCGGACACTTGCAAGTACAAACACAGCAAGGTAGAATAGAGCCTATAAACACCCTATCAAACGAACTTTTACGCAAACTTTCTAAGCGTTCTACATACAAGGGTTTAAACTCCGATCAAGTTTTTATTAGTATGATTGTAGCTCCCGAAGCTTGGGCAAAAGAGCCGTTAATTAAAATTACTCACCCCGAGCTTATTAAAATGTTTAACGCAAAAGATAAACATATTGCATTAAGCGATGTTTTCGACATAAACAATAACTACAAAATTCAAAAATTAGTACAAACTGCCTACGAAAAAAATAATTCTCGTCGCAATATGCTCGACAAAGACATTATTAAACTCGACGAAAAAGTTAATATACTTTATAATTGGTTAAATGGAAATTATCTTACAATTTTTCCTAAACCATTTGATGAAAATAACAAATGGTATAATCTTAACAATGCAGGGCAAGTTTTTGTTGGCGAAGATTCTGCTTTTATTTATAATGTTTTTCAGTTATATTACTCTGATTTACTGCAAGCTACAAAAACAAATTCTTGGGCAAAAGCCGACTCGTCTTTGGCATTTATAAATATGTATCAACAAAAAGCCGGAGCCAATGTAATTTTATCTGAGAAAAAAATAAACTCCGAAATTCTTTACAACAAAGCAAGTATTTTTCGCCATTTGTTTGAGTTCTATTTTATAATTGGCTTGATATATTTGGTATTTTTATTTGTTAAAATTTTATATCCTAAGCTAAAAACCAAATATCTCGATTACGGATTTTTTAGTATTATTCTAATAGCTTTTGTTTTTCATAACTCTGGTTTAATTTTACGATGGTATGTTTCGGGACACGCACCGTGGAGCAACGGATACGAAAGTATGATTTACATATCTTGGGCAACAATGCTTGCAGGTTTTATATATTACCGAAATTCTAAAATTGCCCTTGCAGCCACAACAGTTCTTGCCGGAATGGTGCTTTTGGTAGCACATCTAAGTTGGATCGACCCACAAATTACAAATCTTGTTCCTGTGCTAAAATCGTATTGGCTTACAATTCACGTTTCGGTAATTACTGCAAGTTACGGATTTTTGGCACTTGGTGCTTTGCTCGGGTTTATTAATCTGATATTAATAATTTTTAAAAATGCTGAAAACAAAGAACATATAGATTTCAACATCAAAAAAATAACTTATATAAATGAAATGTCGCTTACACTAGGCTTGTTTTTACTAACAATAGGCACTTTCCTTGGCGGAGTTTGGGCAAACGAAAGCTGGGGCAGATATTGGGGTTGGGACCCTAAAGAAACTTGGGCTTTAATTTCAATGTTGGTTTATGCTTTTGTAATCCATATGCGTTTTATTCCAGGTCTGCGCGGATTTTTCGCTTTCAATTTTGCAGCATTAATTAGTATTTCTTCTGTAATAATGACTTATTTTGGAGTAAACTATTACCTTTCGGGATTACATTCTTATGCTTCGGGCGACCCTGTGCCAATTCCTGCATTTGTTTTTTACAGTTTAGCTGTTGTTTTAGTGATTTCGCTTTTTGCGTTTATTAAAGATAAAAAAATCAATAATATTACCACAAGCAAACAAGATATAGCTAAAGAAACAAATAACAAACCTGACTAAAATTAAATATCTTTATTGAAATAAAAAAAACTAAGCTATATGAAATTAATTGCAGATAGTGGCTCAACAAAAACAGAGTGGATTTTACTCGACAAAAAAACCAAAATATTTAATACAATTGGTTTAAATCCTGTTTTTGTAAATGCGGAAACTGTTGCTAAAACAATTCAGAATTCAGATATTTTTAATTTTAAAGATAAAATAAGCGAAGTGCATTTTTTTGGTGCCGGTTGTGGTTCGTTAGAACGTAACAAAATTATTTATTCGGGTTTATCTGCAATTTTTAGAAATGCCAATATTTCGGTCGAAAATGATTTGCTTGGTGCAGGTATTGCAATGTTTAAAAACTCAGAAGGTATTATTGCAATTTTGGGTACAGGTTCTAACACAGGAGTATATAAAAACAAAACAATTATAGAAAATATAAATTCTTTAGGTTATATTTTAGGCGACGAAGGTAGCGGTGCAGTTATAGGAAAAAGCTTTTTAAAAGCTTTTTTAAACAAAGAATTGCCAAAAAATATTGAAGATAATTTTAATAAAACTTTTAATATCGGAATTAACGAAATAATTCAGAAAGTGTATAAAGAACCCTTTCCAAACAGGTTTTTAGCTTCGTTTATGCCTTTTATTCATGCAAATAAATCTGATGATTTTGTGCAAAATCTTTTATGCGATTGTTTTACAGATTTTTTTGAGAAAACAATTATTAAATATGAAAATTACCAAAATTATAAAATAAAAATTATTGGTTCTGTTGCACATTTTTTTAGCGATGAAATAAAAATTGCTGCAAAAAAATTAAATATTGAAATTACTGATATTGCTAAATCTCCTAGTGATGGGCTAATTTATTTTTATGCAGAAAATAAAAATTAATTAGGGTCTGCAGTAAACCCTATTTCACAATTTTATCATAAAACTTAATAAACGAATTAAAAAACAAATCGCCTTTTAACATATAACCTTCTTTTGTAAAATGTATTCTATCTCGTTTCATTAAGTGGTGATTATACCATACTTGCGAAGAATTAAACCCTCCCATAATTTCATATAAATCCCACACAGCTGCATTATATTTCTTTGCCAGTTCCATAATAACTTCTTCTTGTAAAGCAGTGTTTTTATTTGGATATTTTTTATATAAATAATCATCATTCGGAACAGTAATCATGATGGCTGTGTTTGGGTTTGCGTTTAAGATACGCTGTATTAGAGTGTCGTAATTATTTTTATAAATATTTTTATTAAATTTTGTTCCATAAGCATCATTTGTTCCCAACGAAAGTATTACCATATCTGGTTTAATTACTTCAATATTTTCTTCAAACATATTGCATTTTAAAAACGAAGGAATACTTGCTCCGTTTACACCAACAGCATCGTAAATAATTCCGGGGTCATCAGTTTCCGATTTTATTCCATAAAGTTCAAATCTTTTTTCTAAGCTATCGGTTTTAACTATTTGTATTCTAATAGTATCGCAATATTTTTCTAAGTGATATTCTGAGTAATGTTTTGTTGGAAAATCAGTTTTTGCAACAATACTATTAGATAAAACATTTACATCATAACCAATGCTATCGCTAAGATTATAAAATATTTTAATTTTATTAAAATCGTAAAGCGGATAATTTTCTCTTGAATAAATTGTTATTTCGCTAACGCTATCTTTTGTACTTACTTGATATCCTGATAAACCAAAATTACAATTTGTTTTCTTTTTAACATTTTTGCAATGTTTCCAACTACCAGTATATTTTACTACATAATTATACGGATTATTAGTTTTTGCTATTTTAAAAGGAAAAATAAAACCTCTGCCACCATTTAATCCTGGGTAGAAACTTTGCATTCGTTCTCTCATTCTGTTTGTATAAATATCGGCTTGAATATGAGAGCCTCCTATATGTACAATTTCTAATTGTCCTTCTCCTTTTAGGATAATATTTTTGTATTTAGTAAAAAAATTCACAAAACTACTACTGTCGCCGGGGAATTTAAGAACATTTTTTTTGTAGTTAATAAAATCGTAAAATTTTATTTCGTAAGGATATTCTGGCAATTGAGCAAATACACTCCCAAACGACGAAAGTAATATTGTTAGTAATAACCTATTTAGGATTGTTTTTTGCATTTAATTATAATTAATTATAAACTATATTCTATATTTTTTTCTTTGTTTTCATCATATTCATTTAAAGCTTTTTCTAAAGCTTCGTAAAATTTTTCTGCAATAA
The DNA here is from genome assembly GCA_964603745.1 of uncultured Bacteroidaceae bacterium. Lineage (GTDB taxonomy): Bacteria > Bacteroidota > Bacteroidia > Bacteroidales > JAFGXI01 > CAZRWZ01. The sequence continues at coordinate 29,786 of CAZRWZ010000003.1, forward strand.
TTTTTGCTCCTTTATGCGAAAAATGTATGTAATCTTTTGCGGCTAAAGGAGGCTCGGAATTTACCCAAGCTGGCATTGAGTTTTCTCCGCCCATAGCTTCAAACATATCCCAATAAATATAACCTGCTTTTTTTGTTACTAACTTCATTTCTTCAATAACCGAAGGTAGCATTGGGTAAGAAATAAACTCGCCGTCAATATTTTGCGACATATCTGCAGGTCCAATTACAATTATTGGAATTCTTTTGTCTAATTTTTTAAACATTTTAAGCTGTTTGTAAAATGCATTACAATATCTTTTAACACCTCGTTCTGTTTTTATGTATGGAATAGCATTGCCGCCATATTCAAGAATTACCATTTTTACGTTTAATAGATTAAACATTTTTTTATATGAGCTGTAATATATACTCGTAAAATCGGTTCCTGATGCTCCACGCATTGGAATATTATCTACTACAATACCTCTTGTGTTTTCAAGCGAAATACCGTAAATATCAGGACTATCTTTACCTGTAAATTTTATACTAAGTTTTTTAGGCGATTTTTTTAAATACCATTCTTTAACTTGCACAGATTTTTTTGTGCTAAGTTTATCAAAATGTATAAGTTTGTCATCGGCATAAACTTCGGCTAAAACAGGCTCATGCGAATTTCCGTAAAATAATCGTACTTTGTTGTAATATCTATCGTTTCTGTATGCAATATTTGAACGGCTAAAATTAATACTTGCCTCATAAACAGGTGTGTCTGCTTGCATTTTTAGTGGTGCAAATCTAGAAAAAGTTCCCATAGCACCATAATTTCTATGGGTTAAATTGGAGTCTCTTCTGCCAAAGATATTATATCTTTTCCAATTCCCTTCAATTTCTTGATTTATTGAAAACGATTCTGCAAGTTTATCTGCGGCAACAAGTCCATTTCCTGAACCGCCAAAGCGTTTCTGCATTTTATATCGTAAATAACCAGTTATTCTATCTCCTTCTATTTGCGAATCGCCATAGTGTAATACGTGAGCTGTTTTTCGGCTTTTTTCCATGTCTTCAAAAAAGTTATAAAGTAGAATTCTACCTGCATCGCTATATATTAAAGTTTGAATGCTTTTTGTTTTAATTTCCAGACTGTCTATGTTTTTTACATCTGCCGTATCAGTGCCTTTGTTTACAGCTATTTCTGGCTCATCAATTTTTATGTTTACAATATCAGAAATATCAACATATTCTGTTTTTTTATTTTCTAATAACGAATTAAATGAAATAAATTTTAAATTGAAGTTATCTGAAATTTTAATTTTTCCATTGGCAAAAGGGATTGTTAAAAGTAGCAAAACAAAAAGTGTACTTATTATAAAAATTAATATTTGCCACGGTTTTATCATAAGTAGGTTTTTTATTAACTTAGTTGAGTTTAAAACTCGGTTCTTTTTTAATTAGAAACAAATATACTCAATCTATTTAGCTTTTCGGGAATTTATGCTGATTTATTTTTTCTTTTTTAGGGTTTAAAATTTATACGCATAGCTAGCTTACGCTTATAAATTTAAACGAATACAAGAATCAAAAAAAGACTGTCTTAGTTTATCTTTAGACAGTCTTTTTTTATAATTAATTTTACTTATTTTTAATGTGCAGTATTATTTTTTGCAGGTGCTGTATGCTGTGGCTGTGTTGCAGCAGGAACAACAACCTCGCCAGACATTTTAAGCAGTATTATTTGATGGTTAGGGTCGTTAGTGGTAACAGTTATAGTTTTGTTTTGTTTATTTCTTTTACCTCTAGTGTTAAATGATACAGATACTTTTCCTGTTTCACCTTTTTTTATTGGTTGGTTAGTTTTGCTAACCGCTGTGCAACCTCAACTGCCTTTTACTTTTCTAATAATTAAGTCGTTTTTGCCTTCGTTTTTAAAAGTAAACTCGTGTTTAACAACTTCTCCTTGTTTTACAGTGCCAAATTTATATACTGTTGTATCAAATTTAATAATTGGTGCTGCTGCAAGTTGTTCAGGTGTCCAGTTACTAAAGTCTTCTTCAATTGTAGCTCTAATTGTAATATAGTTTGCTCTGCCATCTACTTTATCATTAATTATTACATTAATTCTTCTGTTTTGAGCACCCCATAATTGTTTTCCGTTTCCATCTACAACTTTGCTGGCATCATAGGTAATATAAATTTTACCTTTTTGTTTTGGTTTTAATACTTGCGGAACTGCTTTCATTGTTATATAAGCAGGAACATTTTTAAAAGCAATTTTTAAATCATCAACACTATTATTAATAATGTCGGTAGAATCAGTTTTAACTTGTGTGTTCTTTAATTTGTTTAAAGCAAAGAAATTCTTTTTTAAACGAAGCCTTCCATTGTCCATTTGCTGACGATATTTATCTGCAATAGATTGTGGTTTAGGTATTACGTTTCCGGTTACTCTAAGATAGTTAGTTCCTGAATTTGAGGTAACTGTTAGCCTTTTATTAATTCTTCCGGAAGTTCTTTGTGGATTATATCTTGATTTAATAACTCCTTTTTCGCCTGGCTTAATTGCTGTTTTAGGCCATTCATAAGCTGTAAGCCCATAATCAGGTTTAACACTCGTTATCAATAAATCTTCAGCTCCAATGTTTGTAAATTCAAACAAACATTCTATTGTTCCATCAACTTCTCTGATAGTTCCTAGCTGATAAACCTCTTTAACAAACGAGATTTTAGCTTGCTTCTGTTGGGCAATGATATTTAGGCTAAAAAGCATAAATAAACCCATAATAATTACATTATTCTTCATCTCATATAAATTTTTTAACATGTAAATTTACAAATTATATTAATACTAATGCAATAATTTTAACTATTTTTAGATTTTTTAAGTTATTAGTTTTTTAGTTATTGTTACTATGATAGAGTTATTTACCAATAAATTAAGATGTTAATGTCTGAAAACTATTTTAAATTTAAGCAATTTATAATTTTTCAAGATAATTGTGCTATGAAGGTTGGCACCGATAGTGTTTTGCTAGGTGCTTTTGTTAATCTTGATAATATCAAAACTATTTTAGATATTGGAACAGGCACGGGGCTTATTGCTTTAATGCTTGCTCAAAAATCTAACGCAAAAATAACTGCAATTGAGATTGATAAACCAGCTTTTGAACAAGCTTTACAGAATGTGTCTAATTCTGTTTTTTCTGAACAAATAACTTTAATAAATTTACCTGTTCAAGATTTTGCTAAAAATGGAACACAAAAATACGATTTAATAATTTCAAATCCGCCCTACTATCAGCATCACTTAAAATCTGGAAATAAGCAAAAGGATATTGCTAGACATAATGAAACACTAGACTACAAAGAGCTTGTAATGTCTTCAAAATTAATGTTAAACAAGAATGGTAGATTTTGTGTAATAATTCCTAAAGATGATGAATCTTATTTTATTGATATTTGTAAGGATAATAAACTTTTATTATCGCAGATATTAAATATTAGACCTACTCCAACAAAAAATATTAAAAGGGTAATATTAGAGTTTAGTTTTAATGAGACAAAAATTGAAAGCTCGGAGTTAATTATTGAGATAAATGGAAGACATAATTATTCGCAAAGATATAAACAATTAACAAAAGATTTTTATCAGTTTTAGTTTGAAATATATTTTTAAAATCAGCGTTCTTTATTCTAACAGTTGCGTTTTAAATTGGGTTGTTTTCAAAGTCAGTTACTTTCCATAATAATATATGAATATCCAAATCTTTAACCTTTGAAAATTAGTCAAATCGAAGATTTGGCGGGGCTGAAACGAAGCACTACCGTTAAAACTACCGCTGAAACCGCTATTGCTTTTGCTGTTAGGCTACGTTTATTATCTCTCCGTATTTTTTAATCTCATTTACTAATGGATTACTTTCATTAAAATCACTTTCTTTTATTGGGTGCGGTTCAATTCGGCTATCAATTTGTCGACGCAATCTCATTAATTCAAGTTGTATATTCATTAGATTATCGTAGTCTTTTAGAATAACAGCAATATCAATGTCGCTATCAATATGACTTGAACCTTTTGCATAAGAACCGAATAAAATAATTCCTACACAGTCATATTTTTCAGTGACTTTTACAGCAAATCTTTTAACTATGTCTATAATTTCTCTTTTATCCATTTTCTTATTTCTTTAATTCGTTCAATCCATAATTTTGCAAAATCTTTCGTGCATTGATTATAGAACTCTCGTTTATAATCATCGTATCTTGCATTAATGTTGAAAAGTGAGATAGCATCTAACCAATCAGCATATTCTTCATTTAATTCAATTCCACTTTTTTCTGCAATTCGAAGTAAGTTATGAATTGGTGGCGAATGTTTCTTTTTTGTTTTTACAAAATATGCTTTTAGTAATTTTTC
>CAZRWZ010000004.1:0-32933 GCA_964603745.1 uncultured Bacteroidaceae bacterium
ATCTTTATTTTGTATAATAGTTAGTGCTTTCATAAATTTAGAATTACCAACTATGTAGTTATCTTTTTTATAATTTTCAACCTGAATTTGGTCAAGTATTTTAATTGTCTGTTTTTCTGTGGAAGATATCTTCCAATAAGTGTTAATTGATTGTTTTTTTATATCAATTAATAATTTTTTAAATCGTTCATCTTCATCTGGGTAAGTGTTTTCTAAGTATTTGTCAAAATTATAAACTAATTTTTCTAAGTATATCGCCTCTTTACTTCCAATGCTTTTTTCAAATTGTAAAATAATGTTAGTTTTTTCTGTTTTATCTTTACAAGAGAATATAGCAAGTATTGTAAATATAATTATTAATAGTTTCATCATTTTTTATAGTTTCTTAATAAAGCCAACAACTGAAATAAACATCAGCACACTATATGTTAGTAATTTCTTTTACACAAAAAAATAGCAAAAAATCACATAAATATACAATTAATATGTGTCTTTACAAAGAGATACTTAGGATCTGTCTATAAAATAAGCTAAGCTAAATGAGACGGGTAGTTTTAAAATTAGTTTTCAACAAAAAAATTAATAGAAGTTACCTAAAGAATAAATTTGCCCTACTGTTTATTATCAGATACTTGTAAAATATCAAATTAAACACTATCTTGGCTCGCTTAAACAAAAAAGGTATAACCAATACGGGTTAGCCAAATTTAAAAATTTAAATATGTACACAGAATTTAAAAAGACTGTTGATTTAGGAGACGGAAAAATTATTGAAATTTCAACAGGAAAGTATGCAAAACAAGCCGATGGCTCTATTATGCTAAAACAAGGAGACACAACATTATTAGCTACAGTTGTATCTTCAAAAAAACAAAAAGAAGGTTTAGATTTTTTACCAATGTCGTGCGAATATCGCGAAAAATACGCGGCAGCAGGTAGATTTCCAGGAGGTTTCTTAAAAAGAGAAGCCAGACCATCAGATTATGAAATATTAATATCAAGATTAATTGATAGAGCTTTACGCCCAATGTTTCATAACGATTATCATGCAGAAACATTTGTAAATGTGTTTATGATGTCGGCTGACAAAAACATAAAACCAGACGCATTAGCAGGTTTTGCAGCCTCTGCAGCATTAGCAGTATCCGATATCCCGTTTAACGGACCAATATCGGAAGTTAGAGTTGCTAGAATTAATGGCAATTTTGTTGTTAATCCGTATATTGACGAACTAGCAAGTGCTGATATGGATATGATAATTGCAGGTACTATAGACAATATTGTTATGGTAGAAGGCGAATTTGATGAAGTATCGGAAGAAGATATGGCAAATGCAATCAAATTTGGACACGATGCAATTAAATTGCAATGTAAAGCTCAGTTAGAATTAGCTGAAGCCGCAGGAAAAATGGGAAAAAGAGAAATACCAGAAGCTCCTGCTGATGAAGAATTAAGAGCTAAAATAGAAAAAGAAACATATCAAAAAGTTTATGATACTGCAAAACAAGGTTTAGCTGATAAGCATAAACGTGCAGAAAATTTTGAAGCTATTAAAGAAGAATTTTGTTCTCAATTTAGCGAAGAAGAATTAGAAGAAAAACAAGAATTTATTGATATTTATTATCACGATGTTGAGAAAAAAGCAATTAGACGAGTTGTTTTAGACGAAAGAATTAGATTAGACGGTAGAAAAACAGATGAAATTCGACCTATTTGGGGCGAAGTTGATGTTTTGCCTGCAGCACACGGTTCTGCAACATTTACTCGTGGCGAAACTCAATCTTTAACTACAGTTACATTAGGTACTAAATTAGACGAAAAACTAATTGACGAACCAATGATTAACAGAAAAGATAGATTTTTATTACACTATAATTTCTTGCCATTTTCAACAGGTGATGCTTATCCATATCGTGGAGTAGGTCGTAGAGAAATTGGTCATGGTAACTTAGCTTTACGTGCTTTAAAAGGAATGATACCAGAGGATTCTCCTTATGTAATAAGAATTGTTTCAGAAATTTTAGAAAGTAATGGCTCGTCGTCTATGGCAACTGTTTGTGCCGGAACAATGGCAATGATGGACGCAGGTATTGAAATTAAAAGACCAGTTTCTGGTATTGCAATGGGAATGATTTCTGATGCCGAAACAGGAAAATATGCTATTTTATCTGATATTTTAGGTGATGAAGATCATCTTGGTGATATGGATTTTAAAGTAACAGGAACAGAAAAAGGAATTACTGCTACACAAATGGATATTAAAGTAGAAGGATTACCTTATGATGTTTTAATTGAAGCTTTAATGCAAGCAAAAGAAGGTAGAGCTCATATTTTAGGTAAAATATTAGAAGTGATACCTACTGCAAACAAAGAGCTTAAGCCACATGCTCCAAAATTAATTAGAATGGAGATTGACAAAAGTTTTATTGGTGCTGTTATTGGTCCTGGTGGAAAAATAATTCAAGAAATGCAAGCTGAGACAGAAACTACAATTACAATAGAAGAAGTTGGTAACAAAGGAATGGTAGAAATTTCGGGTGTTGACCAAGCTAAAATTGATGATGCTATTGGTAGAATTAAAGCAATTGCTTTCTCTCCTGAAGTAGGGCAAGTTTTCGACGGAAAAGTTAAAACAATTACCGATTATGGTGCATTTGTTGAAATAGCTCCACGTTTTGAAGCTTTATTACATATTTCTGAAATAGAACATCACAGATTAAAAGCTGTAAGAGATGTTCTTTCCGAAGGCGATACAGTTCAAGTAAAGGTTGTTGGTTTCGAGAAAAACGGAAAAATAAGACTTTCACGAAAAGTTCTTTTACCAAAACCTGAATAAGAATAAGATATTCTTTTGTGGGTATTGATATAATCCCCATTTAATATAATAAAAAATGCCACTCTTATTGAGTGGCATTTTTTATTATATACTATATTATGATTAATGTGTTTTTATTAAACGTGTAGATGCGTCTTTTGTATTACTTTTAATCATTATTAAATAATATCCTGTTTCGATATTTGCAAATAAATTATATAATTTATTTGCTAAAATTGTGTTGTCGGCAAAACAATTTTCTTTAAATACTATTCTGCCCATAGCATCAGTAACTGTCAGTTGTACATTTTCATTATAATCAAATCCAATTAAATCAACAGTTAAATTATCTCTATTACTAAATGGACTTGGATAAACATTAATTTTAGCTTCTATATCTAAGTTGTCAGTATTAATATTAACAGAAACCATAGGATATATTATTTCTGATCTGTCAAAATCAACTTGTTTTAATCTGTAATACGATATTCCTTTAATAGGATTAAAATCATAAATCAAATAATCTAAAACAACATTACTATTGCCTGCACCCATTACATTTGCTATTTCTTCAAAAACAACACCATCTTCGCTACGTTCAACTATAAAATGGTCGTTGTTTATTTCAACACTTGTTTGCCAAGTAATTTTTACTTCGTTGTTTTGAGAAACAGCATCAAAAGAGAGTAGCTCAATAGGTAAAGAGCTAGAACCTTCAGTTCCTATAGTAAAGTATTTTTTACTAAAACTTGTTTTAACATTAGATTTTACATGACCAGAAACTGTTGTTCCTGTGGCAGAATATTTACCTTTATTACCCCAATTATCTGAAGCAATATCTGTTAAACTTGCTACACGTATTTCTGATACTGTAACAACCCCTGTTTCCGGGCCCCAATATAATACAATATTTGCTTCTGGGTGTTGATTGTTAACATCATCTAAATACCATAAGTTATTTGGGCTTACATCAGTTAATGGGCTGTCGTAATTAGAATTAGAATTTGCTCCTAAGTATTCTCCTACAAATTGAGTTCGTTTATTTGAGTTTTCTATTCCTATAGGACGATATTTGCCACTATTACCAACAGGGAATAAAATAGCAGAACCAGCATATAAATCTTTATAAATTTCGCCATTTATATAAGCAGTGTTACTACCACCGCTAATAGTAGCTGCAGTCCCTAATTCTATCATTGCTGTTGATGAAGAGTTTATAATACCATTTGTTAATATTAATGAATTTTCAATAGCAACATCGCTACTTGTAGTAAATGTTCCAGAAGATTTATTAATCTTTAAATTTCTAAAAGCATTTACTCCAGAAGTAAAATCGCCTGAAATAGATTGATTTGCAGAACCTTTTATTTCAACAGTATTATTGTAGCTTGCAAAATCGAATACACCTCCTGTTTTTGTAATATCGCCATAAATTGCAATAATTTTATTATTTTGTTGAATAATATTTGGTCCACTAATAGTTAAATCACCATTTAACTTAATATTATTATTAGGAAATTCTCTTTTCCCTGTTCCTGAGAAAGTTAAGTTATTAACTTCTATTATACCTGGTAAAATTGTATAATCAGAACTTCCTCCATACTCTACTGTTCCACCTGTTGTTGCAAAAAAGTCTTCGTATATTCCGGCAGGTAACGATGCTCTTTCTGAATATAAAATACCTGTGCCACTAACTCTACCTAAACGATGTCCAAAAGTATTATTAATTTTTAATTTTCCACCTGCTCTAATTTCTGTTTTATATACCTGTTTATAGTTTGTAGTGGTGGTAATTTCGTGTTCTATGTAAACAATAGACCCATAAGGTCCTCCTGAAGGAACACCTGTTCCGGCTGGTTCAATACGCGTACCGTCTGCGTTTAATTTATACCAATTTGTAGCAGTTTTCCAATCGCCATTTGCTGCAGATAAAAATTCTGGTACTTTTTGAGGTATAGCTCCATTACAACCACTCTTCTGCTCTATTCCTGCTGTATATTCTCCTGATATATCATTACTTGAAACATTAGATAAACTGTATAATATTTTGTTATTAACCTCATCAACTGTATTATAATCTAATGGTTTAATCCAAGTATTATCGCCATAAGTTAATAATCTTGCGGCAATATAATTACTTTCGTCATAATAACCGCCATCATCACGAACACAAGTATTATTATGCAAGGCATCAGCATCTTTATATTGCATTGTTATATCAGCAGTAAAATGATTTACATTTGTTGCTTCAACAATATAATGATATTGTAGTACATTTTCTAAATCATTAAACTCACAACATTCATCATTATCGTCTGTTATAGTAGATTGACGTTCGTTAGCGGCTTTAACTCTAATATTTCCATTGGCATCCATATTGGAAATATTCATAATTAGCGGAGTATATTTACCTTCTGAACCAATAGGAAAATTAAAAGTAGTAGCACTACTTATTGCAGGAAAATATTTTTTAACTCCTGCATCAGTAAATGATGCATTTGTTTGTATCATGTTGTTATCACCAAAAGCATTTGCTTCATTAATTAAACAATTTACTTTTAATATTAATAGGTTTTTATCTATATTAAAAACACCGTTCATCATTTTCAACTCATTGTTAATCGTAATTTCATAAGAATTATCATTTGGAACAATAATACCTTTTGCATTATCTATTGTTAGTTTACCAAATTCGCCTGTAGCTCGTAAAATTTGGTCGTTAACAGTGCCATTAAGTTTAATACCCTCGCTTGTACCTCCCCAAATATGTGTTCCGTTATTTGTAATATCTCCAGATATAAAAACAGTATTGGCATTATCATCAAGAGTTCCTGTAAGTAGTTTAAATTCGTTTTCAATAGTTATATCTGCATTTAAGGTCAAGGTATTAGCGTTACTTTCTTTTGTAAGATTATAAAACACAGGACTTCCAACTATTGTTTGATTAGCTGAACCTCTAAAATATGTTGAGTTTTTATTATGCGTAAATGTTCCATTACAAGTTAAATTTCCATTTAATATTAAATCTAATCCGTTGGCATCAAATTCTGTATTAGATTGTATTTCAAGTTCGTTGTCTATTGTAAGAGGAATTATCCAAGTGGTAGCTGTTGGGTTGTTTGATGATGTGTTATCTATTACTAATTTAGGAATAGTAACAGTAGAATAAATTCCAAAATTTTGATTTGTTTTTGTATTTGTATTTCCTAAATAAATAGTAGCTGCATTTGAAATATTTGAGCTTTCAGCATCTAAATATAAACTTGCTACACTTGGGTTTGTTTGTGTATTGGCTAAGTATAAAGAACCTCCTGTGAAATCAAAAGAACTCCCTGTATTTAATATTTCAAACACAGCTCTATTTCCTTCAGGATTATTGTTTTTACCAACAATTACAGTTCCCCCTGTTTGTTTATATTTTAATATTCCTGTTTCAGAATCCATACTTCTACGTATTTGCGAGCCAACAATAAGAGAACCATCTGTTATTTCAAGTTTAGAATCTCCTGAACCGGCATATTCAATATAATTATTTCCGTTATTCGATACATCATTCATGTCTAATGTTCCGCCACTAATTTTTAATTTACCATACAGTTTTATTCCTGTATCATCGCCTCCTACATGAGCTGTTCCTTGTTTTATTTCAAGACAAGTGGTAGTTGGGATATTAAAATTATCATCGCCAGTGTTTAAATTAATACTTATTGATGAATTATCTAAAATAAGAGTACCATTTTTCATTTCAAGTGCTTTTTTTACTCCTACACCTAATGTTGTTCCGTTTAATGTAAAATTATTATTAAAAACAAATGTATCGGCTTGCGATGTTCCTTTGTTCATTTCTATACGGTATAACTGTGCAATTGTTCCTGCTGTATTTGTGTATGAACCATTATTATCTCCTGTTAATTCTAAAATTACTCTAGGACGATTAGCTCCGTTAAATAAACTGATATTACCATCACTTACAGTAATATTTCCTTTTACAATAAATTTATGTTCTATATCATTAGTAGAATTATCAACAATAAGAGGATCTCCGACAGTAACATTACCATTTACTGTTAAAGTAACTGGACTTCCTGAATTTGGAAAATGAAATTCTCCTCTATTTTGATTTGTAATTCTTAAATTTCGTTTTACTAAAACATCATCAGCTATGGTTATATCATAATTATGATAACCCGATACTAAATCATAATTAACAACTAAATCTGCTTGGTCTAAAGTGTATCGACCCGATTCAAAATTAATAGTTGGTGCAGGTTGTGGTATATGATCCATTGTATAAGAAGAACCGTCACTTGTTGTAAAAAATAAATATATAGAATTTTCATTATCTGCGAAATCTCCAAAATCTCCATTAACAACAGGGTCGTATTGCATGTTAAATGAAATCATTCCCATACCTTTTACATTTCCTAAATTATAAGACCCACCAGAACCATTGTTTCTATAAAATTGGACACGAGATTTATTATCAGTTAATTTTGTTTCGGCAGGTGTTGCACTACTTGGTTGAGTGCCATCCACATCAACAATACTGTTACTTGTTATAATAACAACACTTCCATTTGTAGGAACTACGCCTTCTTGCCAGCAATTAGTATTATTCCACTTTCTTCTTACATTCGGATGAGAATGATAAACAGTAGGGCTACCCACAAATCTACAACTTTGTCCGGCAGTATAATTTGCTTCTTCTATATCAAAACCACTTCCTGTTCCATTAAATGTTATTGTATTATTAGTTTCGTCAACTTTTGTTAAATCATTTTCGTAAGAACGTAAATAACCACCTCCATCTTTAACTTTTCCGGGATAAAAATCGGCTTCGTTTGTAGAGCCATCTAAATCATTGGTATTGTATTCATATTTGTACTTAACCTGTACATTAGTTCCTAAATTTTCTAATCCTACTTTCCAATAATATGATAAAATATCGCCTCCACAGGTTAAATCTGTTGTTTGTAATACCTCATCAACAGGGTTTATAGTAACATATCCAGAGTCTGATAATGTGCCTGTTATTGTCATTATTGCAGGAGTATATCTAGTATCTGAATTAGCATCTGTTCCTAGAGGAAAAACAAAATCATCATTTTCTTTAACTAATAATGATAAGCCTCCATCAGATGAATTTCCGGAAGTGTAAAACATTTTTGTTACACTTCCAAAATCACTTTCGGCAATACTTTCGGTATATTCTTTATGTAAATAATCTAATTTTAGGTTATATGTTTTTAAATTTAAAATACCGTGAAAATATGCTATACGTTTCATATACACATTACTCGATAGGCTAATTGTATGTCCGTTTGCACCTAATTTTATATTTCCAAATATAGCACCTTCTTCAGTATTAATAGTAAAATCAACATCTTTAAGCATAATAGTTGCTCCACGACTTGTTGTTTCTGGTATATATACTCCGCATTGGCCATGTTTTTTTACTGTAATATTATTAAATATTTTTATTGAATGTTCTCCTTGATTTAAGATACCACTTTCAATTAAAAATACACCTTCAATTTGTAATAACCTAGTTTTATTCAAATTTGTTGTTGACAATCCTCCATGATTTGCAGATATCCATGTTGCTGTTTTTTTCTCGTCTCCTTTTAATGTTAAAGATTTATCGGCAGGTTTATCTAATGTGAAATTATTAAGTTTTTGCACATAACCATCGTAAACATTATGACCAATATAAAATTCTCCATCTTCAGTACCATTAAATGTAGTAGTATTTGTATTGTAATTATATATTGCACCTTCATTTATACTAAAATTTCTACCTATTGTAACATCTTTAATTGTAGCATCATCTGGATTTGTTGTTTCTAAGGTACAATAGTTATTAATTGTTAAATCGTGAGATACATTTAAATCTGTTAAAAGTTCTACTGTAATATTTCCAGAATTATTATGATTTTTTATTTCTAAATCCCAAAAATTAGATGTCGAATATATTTGAAAATTACTTGGATGGCTACCTCCCGCAGAGTTTTCTCTAACATCAATAGTGATTTTCCCTCCTGTAACGCTATAGTTTCCATCAACACATTCTATATTAAATTCAGGGTCAGAATCTGCATCATAATCACGTAATAATATTTCGCCACCCGACATATTAAAAGATGCATCAGAACCTACTATATTAAATAAAGGTCCTGTTAAGCTACCCGGTTCTGTTTCGTTACCTCTTACACGAAGTAATCCTCCTGTTTGAATATATGATGTTTTTGCTGTACCACCGCTTGTGCTATACATTTGTGAAACATCAACTTCGCCTCCTTCTATTTGTATTACTGCATTAGCACTAGTCCAAAATACAAATCCATATGAATTTCGAGTACCAAAAACACCATCTGTTATTCTAAATTTTCCTAATAAAGACATAGCTGAATGACTTCCGCTTGTAGCAACTGATGCTCCAGAACCATCATTTACTTGCGTGTTTCCTGATGTAGAGTTATCTGTAGCTGTTGTATAAACTTTAGTATTTGCTCCTGCAATCCATAAACAGGCATTTGCTCCAATTAAATAGTCACCATTACCCGATGTAGTTGATTTCCCTTCTGATAATGTAGGTATATTAACATATCCTGTTAGTTTTAAAGTACCGTTGTAAACCCAGAGTGCTTTTCTTATCTCAGGATTAGCAGCACTGTAAGGTGATGATTGGTTTCTGCCTACATTATTAGCTCCATAAAGCATAAAGTTATTTATATTAGTTGCATTTATGGTTAATATGTATGTTTGGTCTGTTCCTTTATCAACAATTAAATTGTAAAAATCAGTAATACCATTTAATAATGCTGTAGCATTATTTGCTTTATCAAAAATAACTGTTGCAGCTCCTGTTGAAGTAAATTGGTTGTAAATAGGATCTGCTTGATTTGTTAAACGAATAGTTCCATTATTTATGAGGTTTCCACCTATTTTAAATTGATGGAATATTTTATGAAAATTACCAGAACTAGGTAAACTACTTGGTATAGAATAAGAGCCTATTGTATTTCCTGTTCCAACAGTTATTTTACCATTAGCATTTACTGTTACATCATTTTTTGCAGTAATATTTAATATTGTTGTAGCAGAATTATCATTTATCTGAAAGATTCCTGTACTAACTAAAAAATCGCCATTTATAGTATAATCTTTTAATAATGTTAATTTATTTGTTGATGCATTAAGCATTATTTCTAAATTATAAAAATGTAATGCTTTGTTTAAAGTATAACTACCTCCATAGTATCTAACAGTACCTTCTCCTTCGCCTGCTGTATAAAAATGAGAAGCATCTCCCGATGGAAAATTATCTGCACTTAACAAAATTCTTCCACCACCAATTATTTTTGTAAAAGAATGACCTGTTGTGCTTTTAAAATCTATTTCACCTTGTACTTCTAAACTTAAGTTTTGTTTGTTATTTGTGTTAACAGTAACGGTTTTTCCTGATAATATTATAACTTTATCTGATGTGTTTGAAGGAGATGTTGTTGGTGTGTAACTATTAGGATTATTAGGTAAAAAACCCGAAGGGTCAAGCGTCCAAACATCAGGATTATCCCAGTCTCCTGAAATTAATGTGTACCAAGCTTGTCCTGCTGCACCTTGCACAGGGCTATTTGTTTGATCTTTTGTTCCTAAAGTATAAAAACCATCTACTAAATTAGCATTAGGCACAAAAAACTTTAATCTGTCGGCACCAACTAGACTAGGACTTATACCTAAATCTGTATAATCGTCTCCGATATTTGCCTTGTATAAAATAACATAATTGCTAATATCTTGTGGGTATTTTGCTGATGTAAAAGCTTCTGAAAAATCAAAGCTAATATTTGCATCAACATTTCCACCTGTTTTTTGAAGATACCAATTTCTGTTCCAAGCTGCTTCGGCTCCACTATTTGTTACATTAGTACCTGTTTGTATGTTTGTTTCATCGTTTGTTGCATTATTATGACTAAAAAATACAAATTCGCCATCGTCTAATGTATTACCTTGATCTTCCACATAAAATCCTGCCGAAACAGATGAGTTTTGTTCTTCGTTGTTTTTATTTCCTATTCCTGTTACATTATAAGTATATCCTGAGGCTTCGGAATATCTATCATTTGCTATTGTAATACCATATTTTACATTCAAATAATTATGAACTATGTCTAATTGGGCATCGTTAAGTGCTGTTGCATAAATTATTACTTCGGCAATATCAACATCATAATAAGCTGGTCCTCTAAATCTGGCTAAGGCTGCTCCATCCCAAGAAATTAGGGTGTTAGCATTATTTATGCTACCTAATTCATTATTATTTTGATAGTTCTTACGTTGAGCAGATGCATCACCAGAACGTAATCTTGTTGAAAATATACCATATTCATTTGCATTTTTTCCTGCACCACTATTCATAGCTGTTGATAAATCATTAGACCAATGATGACTTCTAAAATTAGAATTATTTTGCCAAAAAATATGCAAATTTTTGTTTGCTCCATTATTAGTACCTCCCATAATTAAACGTCGGCTGCCGCTTGTTCTGCGCTGTGTAACAAGAATTACAGTGTAATCTTTTCCTGCAATTAAATTTCCATTAAAAGGTATAAAATCATCACTACCATCAAAAACTACTGCCGATTTGCCACCAATTTGAGATGTTTTAAAAGTAGGTTGACTTGCAGATGTCCCTTGTGTGCCATCATTGTTATTTCCTGAATTATCAATCCAATTTGTAACATGTGCATTGTTAGATAATCCAAGTGTACTTGCATCAAACCATATTACATTATGCGGTTCTCCATCAGAACCATCACTGTTTCCAATTGAAGCTGGTCCTGTTTGTGCAAAAACAAACAAAGGTATAATAAGTATTAAAAGTAGTACTTTTTTCATAATAATAAATTTTAAGTATAACAGTATTA
Source organism: uncultured Bacteroidaceae bacterium (assembly GCA_964603745.1). Taxonomy (GTDB): domain Bacteria; phylum Bacteroidota; class Bacteroidia; order Bacteroidales; family JAFGXI01; genus CAZRWZ01. The sequence continues at coordinate 11,743 of CAZRWZ010000004.1, forward strand.
GAATACGTTAATAATATAGTTATGTTACAAATATAAGTTATAATTTATTATTATTATTTAATAATTTTATTAAATTAATTAATTGCATGATAAAAAGTTAAAAACATATTAAAATATTAATAAAACATACTCAATTTATATAGCTTTTCATGAAAAACAAAAAAACTATATTGATTGAGTGTATTATTTTGTCAAAGGAGTATCAACTAAATTTTGATAGTGATTATACCTAGCAATAATTTCATTTACATAATTATAAACTTCTGAACCTCGGCAATATCCATATTTCACAACAGGGTCTTGATAGTATTTTGGTTTAGATTTATTTAATAAATAAAAAGAAACATCTTCCCAATTTGTTTTATTTTTCCCATTTTTTTCGGCTAATCTTTGGGCATCTTGCACATGACCTAAACCAACATTATACGAAGCCAGCACAAATTTCTGCCTTTCAGCTTCATCAGGAATAGATTCTACAAATTGATTATCTAACCATATTAAAAACTTAACACCAGCATGTATATTTGCATTTGGCGAAGCCAAACTATCAATACCAAAACGCTCTGCTGTAGCAGGCATTAGCTGCATCAAACCATAAGCACCAGCCCAAGAATGAACATTATTATTAAATCTAGATTCTTGATATATTAGTGACGATAATAAACGCCAATCCCATTTTAATTCTTTTGCATAAGTTTTAATAACATCATCATAATCTGATATTTGCCCATCGGTACTAGCCAAAAAACCTTGCATATTTCTATTTGTACTTCGCGAGTTTCGATAATATTTTGTATAAAGTTTTTTGTGCTTTTTAGTTTTTTTAAATTCATCAATCCATTTATTAACTTCGTAAATTAAAGAATCTGCTTTCGGACGAATTGCCCATGCAAGATTCTGATCCAAACTTATTGGGACATTAATATCTAAATTATTATAATAAGTTTTATTTACTAATGCAATATTATAATCAGAAATAGTATAATCTATTTTTCGATTAGCTACATCGGTAATAAGTTCTTCTACTGTTTTTTCTTCACTCTCTATTATAGTAAAGGTCTCTCCTATTTCTTCTTGCAAATTTTGTAATCTGTTTATAAACGAGCTGCCTTTTTCTACATAAATAGTTTTTTCTCCTAAATCTACAGGAGATGTTATTATAGAATCTATTATCTGAGATTTACGCATTTTTTCCCAATTCTTGGGCTTGTGTTGAACCAATACTTGTTTAGTAGTATTTATTGGGTGAGTAAACACAATTGTATCTTTTCTTTTATTTGTAATTGTTAAACCAATTGCTACTAAATCATAAGTACCGTTATTTAAACCATCTAAACATGATGTTAAATCGTTGTCTACTTTAACTTCAATAGGCACATCTAAATAATCTGATAATAGCTGTAACATTTCTATCTGATAACCCATTGGTTGACCACGATAAATAAAATAATCGGTTGAATTATATTGTGTTGCTACCACTAATTTTCCTCTCTCTTTTATTTGCTTTAAATCGCAAATTTTTTCTTTATTAGCAACACCATCAGTGTTTGTGTTACTACAAGAGAATACAATTAATGATATCCAAATTAATAAAAATACTTTCGTTGAAAAATTTAGCATAAGTAATTCAATTATACGTAAAATTATAATTTTTAGTTTCTTTTTTCTATTATTTGTTATTAAAAAATACAAATTCACGAATAAACACTACGAATAAACACACAAAGATTTAGAAACAAGCTTGAAAGAAATAAATTAAAATTTAATTAAATTGCTAATTGTTAATTGAAACACTATTTTTGCATACTTTTTATAAATAAAGAATGGGATTAAACGAAGAAATTAAAAGGCGAAGAACTTTTGCTATTATTAGCCACCCTGATGCAGGAAAAACTACTTTAACAGAAAAGCTTTTGCTTTATGGTGGTGCAATTCGTGTTGCAGGAGCTGTAAAATCTAATAAAATAAAGAAAACTGCTACTTCCGATTTTATGGAAATTGAACGCCAACGTGGAATTTCTGTAGCAACATCGGTAATGGGATTTGAATATAATGATGTTAAAATAAACATATTAGACACACCCGGACATAAAGATTTTGCAGAAGATACATACCGAACTCTAACTGCTGTTGATAGTGTTATAATTGTAATTGACACAGCAAAAGGTGTTGAAACTCAGACAAGAAAACTTATGGAAGTTTGCCGAATGAGAAACACCCCTGTAATTGTTTTTGTAAATAAATTAGACCGTGATGGTTTAGACCCATTCGACCTTTGCGATGATATTGAGCAAGAACTTGGTATAAATGTTCGCCCATTGAGTTGGCCTATAAATCAAGGAGATAGATTTAAGGGCGTTTATAATATCTACGAAAAAAGTTTAAACCTTTTTACGCCATCGCAGCAAACAATTACCGAAAATATTGCTTTCGACGATATAAATAATCCAGAGCTTGATGATATAATAAAAGAAGATGCCGAAAAACTGCGAGAAGATTTAGAACTTATAGAAGGAGTTTATCCAGAGTTTGATGTTCAAGATTATCTTGATGCAAAAATTGCCCCTGTATTTTTTGGTTCGGCTCTAAACAATTTTGGAGTTCAAGAACTTTTAAATTGTTTTATTGATATCGCCCCTTCTCCCCTACCTGCAAAAGCAATAGAGAGAGAAGTTTTACCATCTGAAGAAAAGTTTTCGGGATTTGTTTTTAAAATCCATGCAAATATGGATCCTAACCATCGCGATAGAATTGCCTTTGTAAAAATTTGCTCTGGAACTTTTAAAAGAAACACACCATACACACACGTAAAGCTTGGTAAGAAATTTAAGTTTTCTACTCCAACAGCTTTTATGGCAGAAAAAAAATCGATTATTGACGAAGCTTTTCCCGGTGATATTGTTGGAATACACGATACCGGAAGTTTTAGAATTGGTGATACATTAACCGAAGGAGAAAAAATACATTTTACGGGTTTACCAAGTTTTTCGCCAGAGCTTTTTAAATATGTTGTAAACGATGACCCAATGAAATCTAAACAATTAACAAAAGGTTTAGATCAACTTATGGACGAAGGTGTTGCACAGCTTTTTACTTTCGATTTTAATGGCAGAAAAGTTATAGGAACTGTTGGAGCATTACAGTTTGAGGTTATTCAATATCGCTTGTTGCACGAATATGGGGCATCGTGCAGATACGAAGGAATTAGCTTATACAAAGCTTGTTGGTTTACATCAGAAAATAAAGAGCAAATTGCCGATTTTAAGAAAAGAAAATATCAATACATTGCAAAAGACAAACACGGAAACGATGTGTTTTTAGCCGATTCTATTTATATTTTACAAAACGCACAAGATAATTATCCTGATATTAAATTTGAATTTAAAACCGAAATGTAAATACACATATATAAAATTAAAAAAATATGAAAAATCTATTATTTATTGCTTTTATAGCAATTGCAAGCATTGTAAATGCTCAAAAAGATAAAACGTATAAATCTTTAAATGAAGCATTTAAAAATCCAACAGAAGTTTATAGATTAAATCTTGATTGGAAAAAATTAGGTACAATAACCGATTCAATTGAATCTCTAACAAACCTAACTTATCTAAAAATTAGTTCTAACGAATTAACAGAATTCCCTAAATCAATATGCAAGCTAACAAACTTAACTGAACTTGATATTTCTTGGAATAAAATTACAAGTTTACCTGATTGCATTAGTAATTTAACTAAACTAGAAAAATTTGATGCAGGACAAAATAAAATTGAAGTTTTACCAAACGCAATATGTAAATTAACAATGTTAAAAGAATTTGATATATCTGGTAGTAAATTAAAAGAATTACCAGAAGCAATAGGAGATTTATCGAATTTAGAAAAAATTGATTTTAGTTCTAATGATTTGGAATCATTACCGGAATCAATAACAAAATTAACAAAACTAACATATATTGATTTTGACTTCGATTTTAATAATTACAAAACTTTTCCTGAATCTGTTACAAAAATGACAAATTTAACTAACATAGAAGAAATTAAAGAAAAGTATGAGCAGTTTATGTTAGAAGCAAAATATAGAGCAGAACGAGAAGAAGAGGCTCGTTTGCAAAAAGAAAAAGTATCTCATTTTAAATATGAATTAACATTCGACCCCAGAAATTTTATGGATGCTGAAACAGGCGAGTTTAAAGATGAAAAAGAGCAATATTCTAAATTACCTTGGAAGGTAGAAGATATCTATAAATATTTGAAAACGAAATCCGATTTTATTTATACTGCTGAAAAATATTCTTTAGAAAAAGAAAAAGTTACCGATAAAGTAGATATTGGATATAAAATTGATAAAAAAGACGATGGCAAAATAGAATCATTAATGTATAACTATTCTAAAAAAGAATATATTAAAGCTGGAGGTATGCTTTCCGGTATGAAAGATGTAATTGCAATAGATACAATTGTACCACAAATGAAATTTATGCCTCTAAGATTTATGACAATTTTTAGAGTTGTTGATAAGCAAGAAACTATAACCGTAGGTAAAAAGAAATATGTTTGTACTCCTGTAGAAGGTGCATTTATGTTCGAAAAAATGAAATATTGGATGGTTACAGACCAACCCGGACTTATTGTAAAAATTGTTATAGAATCAACCTATAGCCGAAAAACTTGGCTTTTGAAAAAGATAAAATAAATTAAATTTGTATTTTTACAATGTAATTTGTTTGTTATGAGATTAAATAAAAATACATTTTACAAAATTTTATCATCAATAATTGGTGCTATATTTATTTTTTCTGCATTTAGCAAACTTGCCGATATTAAGCATTTTACAAATATAATTTTGCAATATGAAATAGATATTTTTGTTTATACAATTCCTTTTTTAATTATAGCTGAAATTTTTATTGGAGTAGAAATGTTTTTTCATTTAAATATTAAAAGAAATAGTTTTTTATCTATTATTTTACTATTTTTTTTAAGCTTAATTTACACCTATGGCTTTGCTATTAAAGGAGTAGAAGACTGTGGCTGTTTTGGCAGCAGCTTGCAAATGAGTGCTGTTTTTGTTTTTATTAGAAATGTAGTTTTAATATTTTTTTCAATATTAATTTATAAAAATACAGAGCAAGAAAAAGAAGATAAATTCAGAAAAACTATTGCATTAATTGTTTTAGGATTCGGGGTGTTTTTTACGGGTAATTATTTTAGGCTGCCGTCAAATATAAATGTAGTAAAGCCATCGGAACCAGAACTTTTGCACAAAAATATTAATAACACTGAGTTTGCAGATTCCTATAAGTTTGATTCCGATTCAACATATATAATTTTTGCTTTTTCTTATTCTTGCCCACATTGTTTAAATTCTATTGAAAACGTAAAAAATTATAATCATATTAACGGAATTGACAAAGTAGTATTTTTTAGTACAGGTAGCATAAATGCAAAAATAGAATTTAATAAATATTTCAATATCACAGGTATCCCAAATATTGAAAATAGAATAACAGAAAAAACTGTTACAAGTTTTCCCACAAGTTTTATTGTTAGAAATAACAAAATTGTGAACATATATGTAGGAGCATTACCTTCAAATTTTGTATTTTCTAAAAAATATCTTAATTTCACAGAGAATTAAATTTAATATAATATGAATAAAAATATAAAAAAGTTTATTGTAATAATAACCGGAGCTGTAATGGTTCTTTCATTATCAACACTTAATTCTTGTGAAAAAGATGATAATTCCGAATATGTATCTTGTGGCAGTATGACATGCTCTTCAGCAGAACCTTATTCAAATGAATATGCCAGTGGTTGTTATGCTACACAAAGTGATTGTGAAAATGCTACAGGGCATTCTTGTAAAAATTGCGACTAAGTGTCTGTACATAAAGTCTGTTTTTAACTTTACACCTGTTTTAAAAATCACAGCCTAAGCAACTATAATCCTATAAATCAATATTTTATGTTTGCAAACAAACACTAAATATATTAAATCAGTTTGTTATTTTACAATAATGGTCTATTTTTCACGTTATAAATTCAATATTAACCATAAAAACCGATTTTAAAATGAAAAAATTACTACTTAGTATCTTTGCTATATCATTATATTTTATAGCTTCAGCACAAACAACTTCAACATCAAATTATCAAGACAGATGGCAATATTATTTTAATTTATATGATTCTTATACATCTGGAGTTGCTAATTTATCAATATATGGATATTTAGAACAAAATAAAGATGTAAAATCATTAAAACAAACAGCATATAAGTATAAAAACGGTAAACGAGTAAAAACACCATATTATTCAATAGAATCTATATTTGATGATGGTCTTTTAACAGATTATAAATCATATAAAAATGAAGTTTTACAGCAAGAATATAGATATAATTACAATAGCGATGGGTATTATACTAATTATAAGTATTTAAAAAAGGGGAAATTAATTAGAGAAGAAAAAAGAGAATATAATGACTCTAACAAGGTTTTAAAATTTGAAAATTTTAAGAATGATAAATTAAAATCTAATTATGTTGTTCAATATATGAATTACACCAAAATTGTAAAGAAAGATAATTTTAGAAAAGACAACACAGAGCCCTATTATACTTGGATTTACGATTACTATGCAGATGGCAAGAAAAAAATGTCGGAATATTATAAAAATGGTAAGCTAAAAAGAAGATATTTATACACTTGTGATGACGAAGGTAAGGAAGTAAAAGACACAGTAAAAACAAGTAAGATATGTTATATAACAGAGTATAATGCCGATAGCTCTTATGTGAAGATTTTCAGAAATACCGATAGTAAAGGAAAAATTAGAAAACAACGATATACTTACAATAAAAACAATAAATTATTATCTTACGAAAGTATAAATGCTAAAGGGATAACAACTTATAAATATTCTTATGAATACGATAACAATGGTAATAAAATAAATTATGCTTATTACAAAAAATCGAAACTATTTCTGAAACAAGATTTTAAATACAATGCCAATAACAAACTTGTTGAAACAATTATGTATAATGGTAAATTAAAGTATCTAAACAAAACTACACAGAAAAGAGACGAAAAAGATAGAATTATAGAAATATGCAACTATAATTCTAAAAATAATATTGTAACAAAAACCCAATATCAATACGATGAAAAAGGAAATAAAACAAGAAAAATAGTTTATAAAAAAGAAGCAATAAAAACAGAATATAACTATATTTACAATTATATTAAAAAATCATAAACAATGAAAAAATTACCACTTAGTATTCTTGCTATTTTTATTCTAATAATTTCGGCAAGTTCGTTTCAATCAAAAAAAGAACAACCTGATATTGATTTTCCTGGTACAGTTTATACAAACGACAATTTGTATTTTGGCAAATATGAAGTATCGAATATAGAATGGAGAAATTACATGCACAGCATTAAACAAGAAAAAGGCGAGCATTCTTTAGACTACAAAAATACTTTGCCAGATACCTCTATATGGGACGGAGCCGATTATAGTTTTAGGGATATTTATCTTAGACACCCTAATTTTTCTGATTTCCCTGTTATAGGTATACGTGAAGATCAGGCTATAGCATTTTGTAAATGGAAAACAAAAGTGGTACAAGAAATGTTCGAAAAAGAAAAGAAAAAACATCCTAAAATGTATCTTCCAAAATTTGTATATCGCTTACCTACCAAGTCAGAATGGATATTTGTTGCAAAAACAAATTATAGCGACAAAACAAAAAAAGAAATGGAGAAAGCTTTTAAAAAAGACCCTTCAATAGATACCCGAAACCTTAAAAAGATTGCCTCAACTAAAATGTTTTGGCCAAATTCTTATGGCATTTGTGCTATGAGAAATAATGTTTCAGAATTTGTAAAAGACAAATACACAGCAATGGGTGGAAACTTTACGCTAAGCTCTAACGAAGCACTTTCTCCATTAAAGGCATATCCTATTACAAGAGAAAAATGGCTTGGATTTAGATACATTTGCGAAATTATTGAGTAATTAACTTCTGGGGACTTCTATCATAAAAGTATTTAAAAATTATTTAGGGTCTGTTCATAAACTCAAGAGATTGAACTATAAAGTTTGAGTTTATGGACAAGTCGCTATTTTAATAAAATAATTAATAGAAATTCCCTAAAATAAAAAAATAACATATATTTGCATGTTAGTTCATCATATTAAAAGTATAAATACATTATGCAAGAAAAGAAAGATATTTTTTGGGGAGAAGAGTGGCAACCTGTACAACTTAAAGATATTAAAAAAGAGAGTAGATATGAAATCTCTAATTATGGAAGATTAAGACGTTGGCGAGAAGATTTAAACAGATGGAATATGTTATCTACAAACGCAGGAGAAAACACACCATACACATATTATTCTTTTTCTACTGAATTAGGTTGGAAAGTAAGAAAAAGTAAAAGTTTACATATCTGTGTAGCAGAAAATTTTTGCCATAAACCTTCAGAACAACATAGGTTTGTTATTCATTTAGACTACAATAAACATAACAACAAAGCCTCTAATTTACAATGGGCTACAAGAGATATGTTAACTACACATATGAATAACAGTCCGTATAATATACAAAGAAAACAAGGCTTAGATAAAATACCTAGTAATGCAAAATTAACTGCAACAAAAGTAATAAGGTTAAAAAAGAAACTAGCTAGAGGAAAAATACCTTACTATAAATTAGCTAAAGAATTTGGTATTTCACATACTCAACTTAAAAGAATTAGACGAGGAGAGAATTGGGGCGATATTACCATAGATTAATCTCTTGACTTTATATACAGGCACTAGCTAAGATTTCTCAATCCAATCTCCATTTTCTTTTATTAAACTAATTAGCTCGCTTAAGGCATTTTCTTGAGATATATTTTTTTTAATAATTTTTTGTCCTTTATATAAATGTACTTTATTTTCTAAACTACCCACATACCCATAGTCGGCATCTGCCATTTCGCCAGGACCATTTACAACACAGCCCATAACAGCAATTTTTAATCCTTTTAAATGGGCAGTTTTTGCCTTTACTCTATTTGTAATTTCCTCAATATTAAATTTTGTTCTTCCGCAAGTAGGACAAGAAATAAATTCAGTTTTGCTTATTCTTAGTTTTGTTGCTTGCAAAATACCAAACATCAATTCTAAAATTTCTTTATCTTCTGTTTTTTTATTTAATACCCATATTCCTTGGGCAAGTTTATCAATTAATATTGAGCCAAAATCGCCCGAAGCATTAATTATAAAATTATCGTTAGTGTTATTATAATCTTTTTTTAGAATTATTGGAGTTTTGTTTATTTTCGATTTTATTTGATAATATTTTTCTCGTAAACAGAATATATCATTGCAATCACCTAAATCTAAGATAATTACTGCTGTTTTATCTTTTTCTATAAACTTTACATCTGTTTTAAGCAACTCATTAATTGTGCAAATTATAAAGTTGTATTTTTCTGATTTTTTATTAGTTTCAATAAATTCTTTTATAAAAAAAACAGGAAAAACATTTTTCTTTTCTGTCCAAATATTATTTTCACATAAATATTTTCTATTATTATTTTCGGCAAGTTTAATATCATTAATAAAAACAAAATCGGCAAATTGCGAATTTTCTGTTTTGGTATGGCTATCAGAAATTACAATATATTTATTCTCAACTAATTTAGAAACAGGTTTAATTAACTGAAATTTAACAGATTTTTTTTTATCAGAAAAGAGCTCTATAATTTTTTTTGCCACAGGAATTTCTTTAATCGGATTTTCGGTTAAAGAAACTCTAATTGTATCGCCAATTCCTTCGGAAAGCAAGCTTGCATTTCCTATCGTAGATTTTATTCGTGCATCTAAGCCATTACCTGCTTCGGTTACACCCAAATGTTGAGGAAATATAAGATTGTTTTCAATCATTTTAGACTGCAAAAGCCGACTTGATTCAATCATAATTCTAACATCTCCTGCTTTCATAGAAACTACAATATTATAAAAATTATGTTTTACAAAAATTTCTATAAATTCCCAAGCTGCTTCTACCATTCCTACGGGAGTATTACCATATTTTTCTAAAATTTGTTTAGATAAGGAGCCATAATTTGAGCCAATTCTAATGGCAGTATTATATTTTTTACAAGATTCTATTAGTGTGATTAAACTTTTTTCTAATTCAGATTTATTTCCTGTTTTATTATAATTTCCCGGATTTATTCTAATTTTTTCAACAGTTTTAGAAGCAATTAGTGCAGCATGTGGTTTAAAATGAATATCTGCAATTAATGGTTTGTTATAGTCTGCGGCAATAAGTTTATGTTTTATTTCTTTTAGTTTAGTTGCTTCTTTTTCTGTTTGGGCTGTAATTCTTACAAGTTCAGCTCCTTTGTCAAATAGTTGTTTACATTGCAATACAGTTTCATCAATATTATTTGTGTCGGTGTTTGTCATAGTTTGCACCACAACATCATTATCCTTACCAAGCTTTATTTTACCTATTTCTACTTCCACTATCTTGCAAAAAAAAGAGGTCAAAAAAAAATGACCTCTAAATATTTTTATTTGGCTTCGCCTTTTACATAAGTTGTTTCATTAACTAATTTGCCCGATTCGCTATATTCTTGCCAAACGCCATCTTTTTCATCTTGTATATATTTACCAAAATAATGTTTATTTCCATTCTTATAGAAACAGGTCCAAAAGCCATTTCTTAAACCTCTAGAGTAATACCCTTCGCATTGTTTTTCTCCTGTTTCGTAAAATTCTGTCCATTTTCCGGCAGGTCCACCTTTGCTGTATGCTCCTTGGCTTTCTACATTACCATTATCATAATATGTTTTCCACAAACCTATTTCAGCTCCATTTTTATAAACCCCCGAAATTCTTGTTTTGCCATCTTCGCTCCACTCAGTAAATTTGCCATTTAATTTGCCATTTAAATATCCCACAATAGATTTTCGTTGTCCGTTATCGTAATATTTAATAGTTTCGCCTGTGTTTACGCCTTTTACTATTGTTTCTTCTAATTTCTTTTTACCATTTTCATAAAAAGTCTGAATTTTACCGTTTTCTTTTCCATTAATATAATTTTTGATATATTTTATATTTCCGTTAGAATACCAAGCTTGCCATTTTTCAACTTTTAATCCTTTAGAGTATTTGCCTTCGGTTCTTTTACTGCCATCTTCATACCACGAAGACCAAAGTCCATCTTTTTTATTTTCTAAAAATATACCGTCAATTTTTTTCTGTCCACTTTTATAATAAATAATATATTGACCTTCTTCTTTGCCATGAATATAATTACTTATAATATTTTTCTGTCCTGTTTCGTACCAAGTATAATATTTACCTTCTTTTTTACCTTCAACATAAGTTCCTTCTAATTTTTTTTGTCCATTTTCATACCATTCTGCAAATTCTCCGTTTTTCACTCCTCCTTTAAAGTTTTCTACAGATCTTTTTTGCCTATTTTGATACCAAGAAACATGTAATCCTTCTTTTTTACCTTTGATATACAAACCTTTAAAGCTTACTCTCCCATCGGCATAATACGAAACATATTCACCATCTATTTGACCATCAACCCATGGTTCTTCGGCTTTTAATTCGCCTGTTTCAAACCACCAAATCCAAATTCCGTCTTTTTTATCACCTTTGTATGTGCCTTCTACTTCTTTTGCTCCACTCTCGTAATTTCTTACAAATGTTTTATAATTAATAGAGCTTGATTTAGTTCCATATTCGTCGTATATTTCCCAAACGCCTTCTTTTCTGTCGTTTTTATAAACTCCTTTCATAGCTATTTTACCATTTTCATGATAATAAGTACCATTTCCATTTAATTTTCCTTCGGTACAAACTCCTTCGAAAGATTTTTTTCCACTATTATGCCATTCTATAACATTTCCTACTTTTAAATCATCTTTGTAGCTTGTTTCTCTTTTTTTATGTCCCGAATCATAATATTCTGTACACAATCCATCTCTTTTGCCCATTTTAATTGGAGCTTGTTTTAATATTTTTCCGTTTGGATACCACCATGTCCAAGTACCGTTTCTTTTCCCGTTTAAGAATTCGCCTTCTTTTATTTTCTCTCCATTTTCATACCACCAAATCCATTTCCCATTGGCAATATCATTTTTATATGTTTCTCTAAATTTTTCTTGACCGTTATCATACCACCATTTCCAAACGCCATCTTTTTTATCGTTTACAAATGTGCTAAATTGCTGTAATCCCCCATTGGGAAAGAATTTTTTTACAGTTTTATATATTGTTTCTTTCTTTACCTTACCTGCTGTATCGTACTCTTTCCAAACGCCATCTTTATATCCTTTTACATAATTACCCTCTAATCTTTTTGCACCATTTTCATACCACTCTGTCCAAATCCCATTTAATGTGTCGTTTTTATAATGTTTTTCTACTGATGTTTTACCATTTTCAAACCATTCTGTTTCAACACCATTTTTATATCCTTCTACATAATTATCTTGCTTAATTCTTTTTCCTGTTTCGTCATAATAATCCCAAAAATCGTGTTTCTTTTTATCTTTAAATGTTCCTTCAACAGATATTTTCTTAGTTCCTTCAAAATACTCTATATGAGTTTCGTAGTTTCTCGTTTTCTGAGTTTTACCATACAATCCATACTCAATCCATTTACCTACTTTTCTACCATTTTTATATGTGCCTTCTTCTCTAATTTGTCCATAAGGATAATAAAAAACACCTTTTCCGGTAAGTTTGCCCGATTTATAAACCCCTTCAAATATTTTCAAGCCATCTTCATCGTATTGAATCCATTTTTTTTCTCTAAATCCATTTTTATAATAGCCTTCGTAATTTAGTTTTTTTGAAACTGTATATGCCTTACATTCTCCGGAATATGGCTTAGCATCTCCTTTTAAATACGATTTTCCATCAGCTCTAACTTCTAATTGCGACAAACTAATTTGCGAATAAATTAGCGTAGAAATCAATAATAATGAAATACTTATAAAATTCTTCATTTCTTTATTTTTTAGGTGGTTTTCTTAATTAATACAAATATTTTTTTGCTTTGTAAATTTACAATTTATTTAAAACTTTTGACACATATATCTAATAAAAAATTATAATTTTGTCTGTAATTATGAATATTATTACCAAACTTGATAAAATTTTTATTGATAAAATTGATAAAAAAATTGGAAAAACCATTAATGATAACACTCTTATCAACGAAGGAGACAAAGTTTTAGTGGCTATTTCGGGCGGAAAAGATTCTCTTGTTTTATTAGATGCACTTTGGCGAAGATTAAAATTTATACCTATTAAATATAATATTATTGCGGTTCATGTTAGCTTGGTAGGACTATCATACGAAATTGATAAAGACACAATTAAAACTTTTTGCAAACAAAGAAATATAGAGTTTAAAATTATTGAAGAAAAAGTTGATATTAGCTTAAGTAACAAATCGCCATGTTTTATTTGTTCTAGTACAAGACGCAAATTATTGTTTGAATTTGCTAGTAATAATAATTGTAACAAACTTGCTTTTGGTCATCATATGGACGATGCTGTTGAAACTCTATTAATGAATATGATGTATCATTCAAACATTAGTTCTATTCCTTACTGTGTAAATATGTTTGATGGTAAATTTCAGATAATAAGACCTTTGCTAAGGATAAGAAATAGTGAAACATTGAAATATTCAGAGATTTTTAATTATCCCAAAATGAAAAGTTTATGTAGTTTCGAGGATAAAACCAAACGCAAATTAGCATCAAACATAATAAATATTATGGAAAATAATAATAAAAACAGCATAAGTAGTATATTTGCATCAATGAAAAATATTGATAAAGACTATTTACCATAAAAATTATTAGTTAAATTTTTAACTTCAATTATACAAAATATGGATAATTCTAAGAAAATACTTTTAGTTGATGATGATAAGGATATTATCGAATTTTTAGATTACAATCTTAAGAAAGAGGGATTTACAACCAAAACGGCTAACAATGGTGACGAAGCAATTAAAATAGCTAAAAGTTTTTTGCCTGATTTAATTATTTTAGATGTTATGATGTCGGGTAAAGATGGTATCGAAACTTGTGAAATAATTAGAACTATTCCTGAATTAAACAATCCGCTAATTGCAATGCTTACAGCAAGAGGCGAAGATTATTCTCAAATTGCAGGTTTCGAAGCCGGAGCTGACGATTATATTACAAAACCTATAAAACCAAAACTATTAATTAGCAGAATTAAAGCTTTGTTAAAACGAAGAAATTCTAATTTAGCTCATAAAATTTCGGAACAAAACGAATTAATTAAAATTGGTAATATTGAAATTGACAAAGAAAGATATATTGTAAGAAAAAATGCTACTGATTTAATATTACCCAGAAAAGTATTTGAACTTTTAGTTTTGCTAGTATCAATACCTGGCAAAGTATTTACCAGAGATGAAATTTACGATAATATTTGGGGCGATGCAATAGTTGTTGGAGATAGAACTATTGACGTGCATATAAGAAAATTACGTGAGAAAATTGGCGACGACTTAATTAAAACAGTAAAAGGCGTAGGCTATAAATTTTCGGGATAATCTCTTAAATCTGTAATTAAATATACTCAAAACACATAGCTTTTCGGGTTTTATTCTTTTTGTTAGTATCTTTGCCTTAAACTGTGTTGTTTTTTTTCATAATTAGAAAACCAAATTTATTAATTAATAAAAAATAATGAAGTCTATATTTTTAACAATTATTTTAGGATTATCGTTTCTTTCAAACAATCAAACCCTTGTAATAGAACAAGATTTCGATTATTTTGAAATAAATATTATGACTGATATTTATACCGTTAAAAATAATATTATAACAAAATTCGATAGCAAAGGAAAACAAAAATTTCAATATTCAAACTACCGACACGGAAATGTTTATTCTTTAGATTGCAGCGACCCAATGCGTATTTTAGCATTCTACAAAGAATTTAATCAAGTAGTTTTTTTAGATAATACATTGTCAGAGCTTTCGGGTTTTTTAAACTTAGATAATATTTATGTTAACGAAACACATGCTGTATGCAGCTCATCTACAGGTGGATTTTGGCTTTTTAATTCCAATCAGTATAAACTGCAAAAATATAGTGCTACACTTAAATTAGTGCAAGAAGGAACAAATATGGAAGGGGTTATTGATAGGAATTTAAACCCCGATTTTTTAGATGAACAAGGCAATAATATTTATTTAGGATTTAAAGATAAAGGTGTTTATGTTTTTGATATTTTCGGCACTTACAAAAAATTCATACCTGTTGTTTATACAAATAGCATACAGGTAGTTAACCAAGAAATTTATTATTACAAAGATTCTATTTACAAATATAATATTAAAGATTTTGAGACTACTGTGTTAGATATTCCAATAGAAAAATTTACTTCTTTTAATCTTGTTAACAACAAGTTGTATGTAGGTGATAATCATAAAATAACAAAAATAGATTGAAAAAAATAATTTACATATTTTTAGTTTTTATTCTTTTACTATCGTGTAAAAAAAATGAAATTAAAGAAAGTATAGCTTATCCTAATTATTATCCAAATAATATAGGCAAATCTTTAATTTATGATGTTGTTGAAATTAATATTGATGCCGATGTAAATGTTTTTGACACATTAAGATACGAGCTAAAAGAATATTTTGATTCTGCATACACAGACCAAGCAGGAAATAAAAATATAAGATTAAAAAGAAGTATCAAAAATAAAAATGACAGTGTTTGGCATATATTAAATATTTGGTATGTTTCTATCACTAAAAATGCTATAGAAAAAACAGAAAATAATTATAGATACAAAAGATTATTATTACCATTACAACTTAACTCTAAATGGGACGGTAATATTTACAACACAATATCGGAACAAATATATGAGATAACAAAAATTAATGAACCGATGCAAATTGCAAATACAGATTTCAACAAAGTTTGTGTTGTTTTGCAAAATGATTACGAAGATTTAATAGAAAAATATTATTCTACAGAAATTTATGCCGAGAATATTGGACTAGTTTATCGAGAAAATATTAATATTAAAGAAATGATACCACTACCCGGCAGCCCCTATCCCGAAAGAATTAAAATTGGGAATATCTATACACAAACATTTAAGGAAACTTCTAAGAATTAATTTTTCAACAATATTTTTATTACGAATCGTCTTTATTTATATCATCGCCACGTAATTCTCTAAATTTTTTGCGTGCTTCGGTTGAGTAATAGCTATCGGGGTGTTCTATCATTATTCTTTTATAAAGTTTCATAGCTTTTTCGTAATTCTTTAGAATATAATATTGAATTTCTGCTTGTTTATACAAAGCGTCATCAGCTAAAATATCAAATTCATAATTATCAGAAACTTGGGTATAATAATCTAAACTTTTAAGATAATTAGTGTTTCTATATTCTATCTCACCTTTCATAAATAAAACCTCGTCAATTATAGAGTTTGAAGGATATAAATCCTGAATTGTATCTAATGTTATAAATGCTAAACTGTCGTTTTTTGTATAAATAAAAAAATCGGCTCTAGAGTATAGTTTCAGTGCTTTTCCTGTTGAATCGGCTTCTAAATTTTCTGATATTAATGATGAAAGCTGAAATGCATCGTTAGAAATTAGTTTAGATGTTGCTGCCTTCAACACATTTAGTTGTGCCAATGCCCATTCAAATTCGCCTGTATAATAGGCAAGTTTTGCTTTTCTAAATCTTGCTTCGTGACCTATTGGGTTATTCTTGTTATCCTGTTCAACCTGTGCATAATATATTGTTGCATTCCATTCCTCTTGTTTTAATAAATAAATATCGCCTAATGTTAATTTAGCTCTATTAATTAAATTTATTTTTATACTCGGTATTTTTATGGCATCTTCTAAAATATTAATTGCTTCGGAATATTCTCTTTTATAAAATGCCTTTAGTTTAGCATAATTTACAATTATTTGAAAACTATTTTTGTTTTTGCCAAGTTCATCTATTGTTTCAGAAAATAGTTGTTCTAGTTTTATTACCTCTTCTTTTGTAGGAGTTGTTTCTGTTATTTTATGAAATAAAACTTCGCTCAGTTCTGTTTTTGCAAAAGAATAATATACTCTATCGCTCCCCAAATCAATTATATAATTAAAACAATCTATAGCTGTTTTATAATCCTTGTTTTCAGCAGCAAGTTTTCCTAAAATGTATAATCGTTCTCCGTCTTCTTTGTTACGTTTATCGAGAGCTTTGCTTTGAACAAACGCACTATAAAAATCTTTTTCTTGAATATAAAGCCAAATAAGCAATTCTTGAAACACATCATTTTTAGGGTTCTTTTGTATTTTTAGTATAAGATTTTTCTTTAAAACTTCGTTTAAATCTTTGTCTTTTGCTATATAAACAGCCGATTGTAAACGAGATTGAATAGAATTTAAATAACTTCTGTTTATTTCTAATAAACTTAAATATTCGTTTATCATTTTATCGTAATCGTGCAAATACAGATAAATATTAGCAAGTTCATAATTAAAAGTATAAGTTCCATTTAACAATTTTCGTCCTTTTATATATGTTTTTTCTGCCCACTCATACTCTCGTTTATAAATAAAAGCATTTGCTAAATTACTTACTACATTGTATGTAGGTTTAAGCTTTTTTATTGCTATTTCGTATTGTTGATTTGCTTTATCCTCTAGCCCTTGTGCCTTATACACATTTCCTAAATCAACATATAATGATAAATTAGTTTTATTTTTTTTTATCTCTTTTTTTATCTCTTTTTCAATTTCGGCAAAGCGTTTTAGCTCAATCATACAATTAATATAATATGTATGATATGTTTGCGAGTTTGTTGTTGTATAAAGCTTTTTATATAAAACTAAAGCTTTTTCGTAATCTTGTTCGCTATAATATTGATGTGCAATACGGCTATCGCTACTAATATTCTGAGAAATAGATATTAATGAAAACAATAACAGACCATATGTTATAACTAATTTTTTAATAATTAATGTTTAACAGTATTTTTTAAACTATCAATATATTGATTTACAATAGGTTTTGTTCTGTCGTATTTATCAATAATTTGATTACTAATTTCTAATTGTATATTAACTTTTTTGTTTAAAGCATCAACGGCATTTACCTCATCTTTCAGATATATCCTTAAACTATCAAGTTCTACTACATTGTTATTAATATCTGTTATTAGGTTTTTTATTTGATTTTCGGAATATTCAATCTCTTTATCATAGCCCTGTTTAAAGAATTTTTTTGCAATATGTGCTGCATCGCTATAAATATCATATGCTTTTTTCCATTCTTTATTTTCAGGAAAAACATTAGTATAGCTCATAATTGTATCTATATCTTGCATCATTGTATCATAAAGCAAAGAAATTTTATTACTATTAATTTCTTTTAAATTAGTTTTAATACTTACCAAAGTGTCTTTTAAATTATCAAGTTTTTTAATACTTGTATCATATTCTTTATTGATACATGAAAATAAAGAAATACTTAAAACTAAAGCTACAATAATTTTTAAATTTTTCATAGTACTAATTTTTAATCTAAATATTCAAATCCTACGTAAGACACAAGTGCTTTAGGAATTTTTATTCCTTTTTCTGTTTGATTATTTTCTAACAAAGCAGCCAAAATACGTGGCAAAGCCAAAGCACTTCCGTTTAAAGTATGACAAAGTTTTGTTTTTTTCTCGCCTTTTTCTTTATATCTTAACTTTAAACGGTTTGCCTGATAATCTTCAAAATTAGAAATTGAGCTAACCTCAAGCCATTTGTCTTGTGCCGAAGAAAACACCTCAAAATCGTATGTTAATGATGATGTAAAACTTAAATCGCCACCACAAAGTAATAAAATACGATACGGTAGTTCTAATTTCTGAATTAAAGTTTCTACATAATCAACCATTTCTGTTAATGTTTCTGCCGATTTTTCGGGATGTTGTACCTGAACAATCTCTACCTTATCAAACTGGTGTAAACGATTTAATCCACGAACATCTTTTCCGTAAGAACCTGCCTCACGTCTAAAACAAGGTGTGTAGGCAGTGCTTTTTATTGGAAAATCTTCTGATGACAAAATCACATCTCTAAAAATATTTGTTACAGGAACTTCGGCTGTTGGAATAAGATAAAGATTATCTTCTGTTACGTGATACATCTGACCTTCTTTATCAGGCAATTGTCCTGTACCAAAACCAGAGGCTTCGTTTACCATCAATGGAGGGATAATTTCGTTGTATCCTGCTTTTGATGCCTCATCTAAAAAGAAATTTATTAATCCACGTTGCAAACGGGCACCTTTTCCTTTGTAAACAGGAAAACCTGCTCCTGTAATCTTTACTCCTAAATCGAAGTCGATTATATCATATTTTTTTGCTAATTCCCAATGTGGTAATTTATTGGTATCGGCATTTAACTGAAATTTGCCTGTTTTAATAATTTTGTTATCCTCATCGCTTTTTCCTGCGGGAACAATTTCGTTAGGGATATTTGGTATAAGAACCATTTTCTCGTTAAGTTCTTCTTCTATTTTATTTAAACTATCTTGCGTTTGTTTTATATTCTCTTTTAACTCGCTTGTTTGCTGTTTAATTTTATTTGCTTCTTCTTGCTTTCCTTCTTTAAAAAGCATTCCTATTTGCTTCGATAAAGAATTCATCTCAGCTAATTTATTATCGCTTTCAGCTTTCTGGCTTCTACGCTCAGTATCAAGCATAATAATGTCTTTAACAAGTTCTTCTGCATCAAAATTCTTAATTTTTAGCAAATCAACTAACTTGTCTTGGTTTTCTTTAATATAATTTATTGTTAGCATCTTATTCTTTTAATAAATGTCAATTTTCTACAAAAATAATAATAAGTACTTAGTAAAAAAGTATTATCTATGTTAAAATGTCTTTCTAAATTCTATAAGAAATTTAAAAAAACAAAAAAATCTCCTACAATATATGCAGGAGATTTAAATATTTTAATAAAACTATGTTAACTATTCAGCAACTTGCTCAATAGAAACATAAGATTTGTTATCACGTTTTCTTGTAAATTTTACATTACCATCAACTAATGCAAAAAGAGTATGGTCTTTTCCCATTCCAACACCTTCTCCAGGAAAATGCTTTGTTCCTCTTTGACGAATTATGATGTTCCCTGCTATAGCTTTTGCTCCACCAAAGATTTTAACACCTAATCGTTTACTCTCTGACTCTCTACCGTTTCTTGAACTACCGGCTCCTTTTTTATGTGCCATAATTTAAATTTTTAAAATTATTTTGCAGATATTTTCTCTATCTCAATTTGTGTTAAATAATCTCTATAACCATTTCTCACTTTGTAACCTTTTCTTCTTTTCTTTTTGAAAACAATTACCTTGTCACCTTTCATGTGAGAAATAATTTTTGCGCTAACAGTAGCACCTTTAACAGTTGGCTCTCCTACGTTAACACTTTTATCGTTATCAATCAATAATACTTTATCGAAATTAACTTTCTTTCCTTCTTCTTCAGACAAGCGATTTACGTAGATTTTTCTACCTTCTTCTACTTTAAACTGCTGCCCTGCTATATCTACTATTGCATACATCTTTTCTATCATTTTAATTAAAAATGACTGCAAAAGTACGTATTCTTTATTTAATTGCAAAACTTTTCTTTTAATAAAATTGTAGTTTTTTTCCTTATTTTTTATTGATGTGGTTTTTCCTCGTAAAACGAACATTTTGTTCGTTGTAAAAAATCTTTATTAATAAAATAATGAAAAAATTATCGCTATGTATAAGAAAGGTATAGAAACTCAAAAAATCCCGTAGGGATTATATGTTTATAGAAAGTTTTTAATATAAATACATTCGACCCCGACGGGGTCGTACCTATTTATTAACAAAGCATATTAAAAACATTTGAACCCTACGGGTTCTCCTGTTTACGAACTATTTTACAATAAATAAAATTCTAGAAACGAACTATCCCCGAGGCAAAGCCTCGAGGAATTCTTTTGATTAAAATATTAACAATAGTTTTCACAAAAAACTTGTTTTGGGTGTTAAAATGAGGGAAACAGGAAAAAAATATTTACTAATACATATCATTCTTGTTTTTT
>CAZRWZ010000005.1:0-6854 GCA_964603745.1 uncultured Bacteroidaceae bacterium
TATACTCAATCCATTTAGTTTTTCGAGAATTTATGCTGATATAAGGAAATTTTTAAAATTTTAAATCTTTAGGAATTCGTCCCATTTTTATAGTTTCGGAGCGTAATCTTCTGCCAATAATCTTTTCTACCATATTTCCTGTTTTAAGAATTCTGTCTATATCAATTCCTGTATCAATTCCCATTTCGTCCATCATAACAAGCATATCTTCGGTAGTAACTAATCCAACAGCACTAGGGTCTTTGTAATAATACGAACCTGTTCCCGAAACAGGAACTCCATCAACAAAATTAGCAGGCTGTCCTCCAATTCCTCCCATTGTAGATTCAAACTGTGTCATTCCTGCTTGCAGTGCAGCTAAAACATTTGCTAAGCCCCAACCTCTTGTTGTATGAAAATGCACAATATGTTTTGATGTGTCAGGTATAGCATCTAATAACATTGAATAATAATTGTAAACCCTATCGGGTGATGCCGAGCCGTCGTGGTCGGCGTGTTCTACATCAAAAGCACCTATATCTAACCATCTTTTTGAAAATTCTATTGCTTTCTTAGGGTCGGTTGGTCCTGCTATTGGGCAACCCCAAATTGTGCTAACTGTTCCATTTACTTTTATACCAACATCGTTTGCTTTTTTTATGTATTCTTCGCTCATTTTCCAATAATCGTTAAGCGATAATCCTGAATTTTTTTTGTGATGTGCCTCACTTGTTGATACCATTAATAGAATTCTATCGGGTCCCCAGCCTTCTTTTTTTGCTTCTATTGCTCTTTCTATTGCTCTTTCTCTTATTGTTACACAGGTTAATTCTACATCGTTTATTAGTTCTGATATTTTTTTACTGTTTTTGATGCCTTTCATTACTTGGTCGGCATCTTTAAATTGAGGCATTCCTTTTGGATTTCCAAAGTTTGTTACTTCAATTTTTTTAAATCCTGATAAAATAAGTTGTTCGGCAAGCCATATTTTTGCTTCAGGGTTTATATATTTTTCTTCGTGCTGAAAACCATCTCTGATTGTAATATCTCCTATTGAAACTTTTTTTGGATAATTCATATATTATAATTTTTAAGATATATATTTAATCCTTTTTTCAGGATTTTATTTTACCAATTTTAAAATATGTTTTCTAATAAAAACAGATTAGAACAGACTCGAAAGATTATTAAAATTGATTGCTAACATTATAGAAATGGTAGCATTTCCGCTTATTACAAACCTAATGTTTCTTTTCCTTGTTTAAATCTAACATCAACAGGAACTTCTTGTATTTTTATTAAATCGGTTTTAAGAGGTTCTTTTATCATTGCTTTTTCGCTTGCAATTGTTTTGGCTGTTTTGTAATCGCCCTCTTGTTCTATTTTATGAATTAATTTAGTTAATACATTAATACTTTCTTGCATTTTGTTATAATCAACTAAATATCTTCCATTTTCATTTCTTACAATAGCTTTGTGTTCAATAAAATAATTAAAAATTAACATACTTGCTTTTGCTTCCGGAAATCCATCTCCAAAACGTACATATCTAAAGATATTTGCTACGTATGTAATATAAAACTGATTTAATTCTGTTTTATTAAATTCGCCAAGTTTTTCTAATTCTCCTGCAAGATATAGCCTAACTAAGTCTGCTCTTGTTTTATCAATTGTTAAATAATAATCTTTAAGTGCGTCTGAAACTTTCACTCCTTTCAAGGTTTTATTAAATCCTAATTTGTCACCAATTTCATATAATAAATTCATTTCGCTAAACGATTTATTATTAGGCATACCGGCTTGCGATTTATCAATCATTATATTAGAAATAGGTAATAAAATATTATTAAGTTTAGCATCCATTACGTTGTTAAACATCATCTTTTTGCTTCCAAATTTTTTAATAACCTGAATATCGTAAGGCCTGTTAAGCGATAGCATTTTGCCTCCATAGTTCGACATTCCTGCATAATAAACAGCGTCGTATGCTCCAAAATCAACATCTTTTGTTAATGCCTTTTCTTTATACGAATTGTCCATTGGCAAACATTTCTGAAAATCGGATAATAAATTGGCGTATACTTTAATTTTTTCGCTAAGTTCCTCGTTTCTTATAATTAAGAATGTTTCGTAAGCGGCTTTTATATGAAAAAAATTATCTAATCTTGTTTCAACAGCTCCTACAATAAAATCTATTTTATTGTCTTTAACCTGCATCCAAGCTTCTTCGCTTTCTAAATATTTATCGCTTATTAAAGCTTCTGCTCTAAGTTTTAAATATTTAGCAAACTGCTCGTTTTCAGCTAATTCAGAGGCTTTAATCATTAAGTCATAAATTTCGTTTAATTCTTTGTTGTAGGCAGTATGATATGGTATAATATCTAAATCTCCATTTTCGTCTCTTTCAATTAATGTGTATGGACTTAATTTTCCTTCTGCTTTTAAATTAATAAAAGGTAAGTATTTTATATCATCTGGATATAATTGAGAGCCTAATGATTTATCGTTAAAATTTGGTATTATAGATTTTTTTCCTTCAAAAACATCCCAAGGTCCATAATTAATTTTAACAAAAAGGAGAGAGTCTTCTCCTTTTATTGTGTTTAAGATTTCTTCTTTATCTCCAAAATTTTGTTTCCAAAATATATTATCAATTATTTCAGAAATGTTTATAAAAATTCTCAACATTTCCTTTTCGTTGTCACTTAATAACGAAATATCCGATTTAAGTTCTATTTCTTTCCACTTAGAATTTCTTTGTTCAACAGATTCTATTGTTTTTTCAGCTAGCTTTTCTGTGTGTTTTTCTGCTTTTTCGGCACAAGATGAGACAAAAAGACTAAAGATAATTAATGATGAAATAATTATATATTTTTTATTAAAATAGCACTTCATTTTTTTCATTTTTAATACATTGAACAACAGCAAATATAATATTTATTATATGAATTAGCAAATTTGAATTTTATCCTTTTGTAATTTAATTTCTTTTAATTCCTAAATCTTAATTTCATTTGTTATTTTTGTATTTAAATAAATTTTTATAGATGAAGTATTTTTTATTTTTATTAAGTGTAGTATTGTTTACAGCTTGCAATAATAGCGGTTTTAATGTATCAAAAAGTGGTATTGAATATAAATTTATTGAACACAATAAAGATTCTACGAAAGTTAAAATTGGTGATATTGTTGTTTTAGATGTTAAATACACAACAGAAACAGATTCTGTTCTTTTTGATTCTCGTGATGAAAGTAATAGATTTAGAATGCGTATCAACAAATCGGAATATGATGCTAGTATTGATGAGGCTTTATTGATGATGAATGTTGGTGATAGTGCAATTTTTAAAGTTAATGCTTTGGGCTTTTATGTTTTAAGCAGAGGTATGAAAACAAAACCTGATTTTATTTCGCCTGAAGATAAATTGATTTTTTATATTAAAATAAAATCTATTATGGATATGAATATGTTTAATAAAGAAAAAAAATTATCTGAATTATCAAAAGCAGAGCAAGAAACAGAATTACTCGAAAATTATTTAAGAAATGCTAATATTTCAATAAAACCAACTAATACCGGATTATATTATGTAGAAGAAAAAGAAGGCTCTGGAGAAACACCAAAACCAGGCGATACTTTAGTAGTTAATTATACAGGAATGTTTGTTAATGGTAAAATTTTTGACACTTCGTTAAATAGAGGTAAACCAATAAAATTTAAATATGGCTATGGCTCTGTAATAAAAGGCTGGGAAGAGGGTTTATCTTTTATGAAAAAAGGAGGTAAAGCTCAATTTATTATTCCTTCATATTTAGGATATGGAGAAACGGCTTATGGTCCAATTCCACCTTTTTCTACTTTAATTTTTGATATAGAATTAGTTGATATTTACTAATTTATAACGTCTTTTATGTAATTTGCGATTTCATTAATTTTAATTTGCTCCATACACTTAAAATGTTTTTTCGGACATTTTCTAAATCCAATTTTAGAACAAGGTCTGCATTTTAAATCTTCCACTTGAAATATTTTAGATTTCTTATCTGCAAAATAAGGATACATACCAAACTCAGGCACAGTATTGCCCCAAATGGATATAACAATTTTTTTAAAAGCACTTGCTATATGCATTAAACCAGTATCATGAGTTACAACTAACGCCGATTGTTTAATTATTGATGCCGATTGATTTAAGGATATTTTGCCACAAAAATTAAATATTTCTTTATTTACTTCTGTTTCAATAATTCTTGCATTTTCTATATCGTTGTTTCCTCCTAAAAGAACTACTTTTTCGTTAATATTATTAATTAGTTCTATTATCTTTTTATTAGGTAATCTTTTTGTAAAATGTTTTGCTCCTATAACAATTACTACAAATTTTTCTGTATTAGAAATGCCATCTATCTTGTAAAAATCTTTATTTGAAAGAAAATAATCTAATCCTAAATTATCATTTGTTATATCAAATATTTTTAGTGTTTCTAAATACCTATCAACTATATGGATATCAGGAAGTTTTGCGATTTTTAAATTAACTAATAACCATTTTTTATAATTAAGTTTATTAAAAGAAAAATCTGGTACTTTTAATTTCGATTTTATTTTATAAGTTCTAATATTCTTATGTAAATCAATTATAAAATCAAATTGTTCATCTTCTAATTCTTTAATTAGTTCATCATAATTATTAGTGTTTAGTTGATATACTTTATCAATATATTTATTGTTATTAAGAATTGAATTGTTTTCTTGTTTTGTAAGAAAAAATATTTTAGAATTATCTATTTGAGTTTTAATAATTCTTATAACAGGTGAAGTAAGAACTATATCACCAATTGAACTAAACCGTATTACTAAAAATTTTACCAATTTTTTAAATTAAAAAAAGCGGTTTCAATTGAAACCGCTTTAAATTATATTTTAACAACTTAGAATTCCCACAAATCGTGTTCTAATTTAAAAACAAATTGCTTCACTTTTTCGCCTTCTAAAAGAGCATCTTGTCCAAATTTGTATGAATTAATTCTTCTGTTCTCATGCACATTAGTTTTTTGTATTATATATGACGAGAAATGTCTTTTGAAAAATATTTCATCAAAAGTTCGTTGTTCTGCATCATTATTTGGATTAAAAACTACATGTTTTGCAAAAAAGTATCTTAAACTATTAAAAGGAATCCAACCACCAGTTTGTGGTAATACTTGAATTTCGCCACTAACTTCTCTTTCTACAAAAGCAATTGGTTGTAACGATACAATTCTTACTTCAAGTTTAGATCTTTGCTTATCAAAAAACCATACTTCTTTCATTTCAAAGCGTTTTACAGAACCATCTTTGTTAGGAGCATCGCTTACAAATTCAGGATGTTGACCTATAATAACACCACTAGCATCAATATCATCAACAAAAATTGTATCTGTTTTTTGACCAAGTCCAATGGCAAAATCTTTTAAAGTAAGCGGAATAACAAAATCATCATCCTCATATACATAAACAGGTCTATGTTCATCAACATTTTGATCGTGAACAGCTTTAATAATTAAATCTGCTAAACTAAATCTACCGTCAAAAGGTCTATTTATAGGATAATATAAAGGGTGATTAATTTTTTCTCTTAAATCAATCATCTGCCATATTTTCTTTTTCCACATAACATCTGCCTCTCTCAAATGATGATACGGGATAGGCTTTCTTGTTATTCCAACATTTTCCTTAACATAAAGAGGGGCTAATACCATATCAATACTTTGAGAAGTATCGGCTATCATATCTCTACCATCGATTAAACTATCCTGTGTTAATGGTTTATTTTCTCTATAAGTATCGTATTTTTGTTCAGTCGATAACTCTTTCTCTTGTTGAGAGAATACATTATTCGACAATAATACAAATAAAACAATTAAGAACGATAAGCTTTTCATATAACCCCCTATTTTTATCTAAGTTTAAATACTATATCATTAACTTTTTGATTTCTATTATCAGGTCCCATTGCTTTAATGTTAGTAAACATAACATTACTACCTTTTGAAGCTTTATTAATAAGGCTCTTTAATTTAGGAGTAAGTCTGTTTCCTTTTATTGTCATAGGTTTTGCATAACCATTAATCATAACAATAACATTATAGCTAGTAACTCTATATGATAAATCAAAAGCAAAATTTTCTAATGTTGCAATAATCGCAGTTTGTTTACTTAAAACATTCTTTCTAATTAAACCTCCATCAGATTTATTAATTTTTGCGGTTGGTTTAGGTATTCTTGAAACTCTAAATGGGAAAGAACCCATTGATTTCGTTTTGCCATCATCTCCTTTTACAGAAACATTAATCTTGCTTTTACCAACTTTTGAAACTTTAACAACCCATTGTTTACCTTTGCGGTATATTCTACCACCACCACCACTTATTGATGCAGATACTTTGTCGGCAGGAAAACCTGAAACAGAAATATCAATTGGGTTTTCAACTCCAATATAAAGCATATTCATTTTTGTTGGTGATACACAAGCACTAGGTGCTGCTACAGTATATTCTGTAGTATAACTACCATTAATTTTTAATGGGTATGCTTTTACTTCTCCAGTTGATGAATTTTTAATTTTAATTAATGCTGCATATTTTTTTGGCCCAATACTGGTTGCAGGAACAACTAATTTACCCATTCCATTTACAACAGGTACACTATCAATTTTACCTGTTAATTTACCGGTAATTGAATCATATCCTTCTCCAACATATACTTTTGGGTCGGCAGTTGTACTAAAAGCTGCAACAAATAAATCTGCTTCGTATTGCCCGCCTCTAATAATATAACTAGATTTAGGAATTACTTTAGCTGCTAAAGTGTCAAATTTAAAATCTAAAGAACC